>NZ_CAMLHF010000023.1 GCF_946479715.1 uncultured Pedobacter sp.
TCTCAAATCACAACTGGAGCTGGAATATCAAAGCCGGTTATTCGTGGCTTAAGCTACAATAGGGTGGTTACGCTAAATAATGGTGTTAAGCAACAAGGGCAACAATGGGGAGATGAGCACGGAATTGAAATTGATCAATACAGTGCAGACAGGGTCGAAGTATTAAAGGGCCCGGCAAGTTTAATGTATGGATCTGACGCTTTAGGAGGGGTTATTAATATCCTTGATGCGCTACCGGCTCCAGAAGGAACCATAAAAGGAGAGTTTTTAACAAATTATGCCACAAACAATGGTTTGACAGGTAGCTCACTAATGCTTCAAGGTAACGAAAACGGATTTGTTTATAGAGCAAGAGGTTCGTATAAAAATGCTTATTCTTATCAAACCCCAACAGAGTATGTTCCCAACTCAGGATTTAATGAATCTAACTTTGAAGGGCAGATCGGGTTAAATAAAAGATGGGGTTATGCGCATTTAGATGCATCGAGCTTCCGCACTAATATTGGGTTCTATGAGCCAGCGCGAAATGAAGATGGGCAACTTGTAAACGAAGATGGAGCTCCATTTACAGATGAGCAGAATAAAGACAGGACGCTAGCATTTCCAAAACAAGATGTCCGTCATTATAAAGTTGCCTTAAACAGTAATATTTTATTAGGTGAAGGCAGTCTAAAAGCAACTTTGGGCTATCAGCATAATTTAAGAAGAGAACTGGAGGCGGCAGAGGAAGATCCCGCTTTGTTTTTAAATAGTTATACCTATAGCTATGATTTAAAATACTCTTTTAATGAAGTGAATGGCTGGGCTCCTGTAGTAGGTGTTTCGGGCGAATTCATTCATAGTTTAAATACAGGTGGACAAGAGCAGCTAATCCCAGATTTTGACAGTCAGGCATTTGGAGGGTTTGCTTTTGTTAAGAAAACATGGGACAAAAACACTTTTAACATTGGTGCCAGGTTTGATTATAGGAAAATGACCGGCAAAGATTTTCATACTGATGATGTAGATTTTGGTGCGTTTAGCAACAAATTTTCGCACATTACCGGGGCCCTTGGCTATACCCATGAATTTAATGATGCATTAAGTTTTAAGGCTAATGCCGGAAGCGCTTTTAGAGCACCAAATATTGCAGAGTTATCATCTAACGGCGTACATGAAGGAGTATTTCGTTATGAGGTAGGTAATCCAAACCTTAAGCCAGAGCAGAGTTATCAGTTTGATGCATCTTTTGATTACGAGAACAAGTATCTAAGTGCCAGCTTAGGTGGTTTTGCAAATTATATTAATGATTATATCTATTATAATACCAGCGGGGAAACGAAAGAAGTTGATGGCAGAAATTTCCCAGTCTACAACTTTGTTCAAGATAATGCCTTTTTAAGAGGTATAGAGGCCTCCTTAACATTACATCCTGTAAGTTTTATTCACTTAGAGAATGGATTCTCCTTTACAAGAGCCACCAATCGTACTACTAAGGAATCTCTGCCATTTATTCCTGCGGCAACTTTACGCAACGAATTGCGTTTCGAGCCAAAAATAAATGGCACCGAACATTCTTATCTTTCTGTTGGTATTGATAATTTCTTTAAACAGAGTAAAATTGACAGTTTTGAACAGCCTTCATCTGGCTACACGCTTTTAAATGCAGCAATTGGAACAACCGTTAAGTTGAGTAAAACTCAAGATATTACGGTTTATATTGCTGGTAAAAACTTGCTGGACAAAGCTTATTATGATCATTTAAGTCGATTTAAGCCTGGAAGGTTAAGTGATGAAGAGCCAACTCTTGGTATCTATAATCAGGGACGAAATGTTACATTTGGAGTGAACATCCCGTTTACTTTAAAAAAGTAACCCATTGATGAGGAAAATAAGAGAGGGGCAAATATCAAATTTGCCCCTCTCTTATTTTTAAGTTATGATACTCCCTTATATACATTTAAAAACTGTACAGATTTTTGTATTTCTATGGAAAGTAGTCTGTCATTTTCATGGGCCGGAATTTCTTGCCTGAAAGCAAAAATCAACTTCTCCAGTTCAGGAGAAGTTTTAAGAGGTCTCCTGAATTCTAAAGCCTGCGCTGCGGTTAACAGCTCAATTGCAAGAATTCTTTCTAAATTATTTACAACCCTCAAGCATTTAGTTGCTGCATTTGCACCCATGCTCACATGGTCCTCTTGCCCGTTACTAGATACGATGCTATCTACGGATGCCGGTGTGCACAGTTGCTTGTTCTCGCTGGCAATGGATGCCGCAGTGTATTGCGTTATCATCAGCCCTGAATTTAACCCTGCATTTTTAACCAGAAAAGGAGGTAAGCCTCTTTGTCCGGAGATCAGTTGAAAAGTTCTTCTTTCGGAGATTGATCCAAATTCTGCTAAAGCAAGACACATAAAATCCAGCGTTAATGCCAATGGTTGCCCATGGAAGTTACCGGCAGAAATGATCCTGTCCTCATCCGGAAAAACATTCGGATTGTCTGTTACTGAGTTAATCTCCGTTTCAAAAACAGATTGTATATAATTAATGCTGTCTTTACTTGCTCCGTGGACCTGGGGTACACACCTAAACGAATAAGGATCTTGCGTTTGTTTGCCTTTTTGCTTAATCAATTCACTCCCTTCTAGCCATTTGCTAATATTAGCAGCAGTTTGAAGCTGGCCTACATGAGGCCTTATGAGATGACTAAGGTCATCAAATGGATCTATTCTGCAATCAAAACTATCAATAGAAGTAGCTGCTATGGCATCTGCCCACTTTGCAAGATGCTGCGCTTTAGAAATGCAGTAAATTCCATAGGCACTCATAAATTGAGTGCCATTTATTAGCGCAAGCCCTTCTTTCGATTGTAGAACGAGTGGCTGCCAGCCCAATGTAAGGTACAGATCAGCAGTTGCAATCTTTTCTCCTTTGTAAATTACACTACCTTCACCTATTAGTGGTAAAGCAAGGTGTGCCAGAGGAGCTAAATCTCCAGATGCACCTAAAGATCCCTGGGTATAGATTACAGGTAGAATGTCGTTGTTGTAAAAGGCTATAAGTCTTTCAACCGTAGTTAATGCTATTGCAGAATGTCCATAACTAAGCGATTGTATTTTCAGTAAGAGCATTAGCCTTACAATTTCTGCAGGAACTTCTTCTCCCGTTCCGCATGCGTGAGATAGAAGTAAGTTATGCTGTAATTGAGATAGCATTTCGGCCTCGATCTTTACATTTTGTAAATATCCAAAACCCGTATTTATTCCATATATCGGAGCGTCATTATGATTTAATTTATCGTCCAAATACTTTCTGCACTTTTCAATTTTTTCAATAGCACTGTCAGATAGTTCGATGGTTTGCTTTTCGGCGATGATTTTTGTGATCTGGGCAAGGCATAACCTTTCCTGACCTAAATAATGAATGCTCATTCTTTGTTTATATTTTAGCAAAATTATAAATAATGCTTAAGTTTAGAACTTTCACTACGTTATTATTGTTTCATTTTAAAACTAACCTATGTTAAAAACAATATCCTTATCCTTCTTTCTTTTATTCTGTGCAGCTGCCTCAGTATTTGCTCAAAAAACAGATACCATTTCCATCAACTTAGAAAATGTTAAATATGCTTATCCCGTAAAATATTTTGCCGTTAATACAGAGGGGCAAGACCTTCGCATGGCTTATATGGATATTCCTCCAACCCAACTTAATAACGGAAGAACAGTGGTGTTGTTTCATGGTAAAAACTTTGGAGGATATTATTGGACAAATGTTATAAAAGCACTCACAAGCAGAGGGTTTAGGGTTATTGTACCCGATCAGATTGGGTTTGGCAAGTCTTCAAAGGCCTTTATCCATTATAGCTTTCATCAAATGGCCAAATGGAATAAAGAGTTGTTGGATGGTTTAGGTATTACAAGAGTTAGTGTTCTGGGCCATTCTATGGGGGGCATGCTGGCTACCCGATTTGCACTAATGTATCCTGAAAAAACGGAAAAACTATTGCTTGAAAACCCTATTGGATTAGAAGATTATCGTCGTTTTATACCTTATTCGACTACCGAAGAACAATATAAAAGAGAATTAACAGCAACCGCTGAAAGCATTAGGAAATATTATCAAGGGTCTTATTTTACTGTTTGGAAAGCCGAGTATGAGGAACTAGTCCGCATTGCCGGAGGAGTAACCTATAGTGGTGATTTTCCACGGTGGGCAAAAGTTGCAGCCATGACTTATACTATGATTTATGAACAGCCTGTGGTTTATGAATTCTATAACATTAAGGTGCCAACAGTACTGTTTATTGGTAAGGAAGATAAGACCATAGTTGGAAAGGGGCTGCTTAGTCCCGATCAGCAAGCTTTATACGGACAATATAAACTTTTGGGTAAACAGACTGCTGCTAAAATACCGGGTGCGAAAATTATTGAATTCGAAGCTTGTGGCCATATTCCACATATAGAAATATCTACTGAATTTAATGTCGCACTATTAGGTAGTCTATAATGTTTTCTTTGCTGGATTCTGTAAAAATATTTTAGATAAGGTGTTGTATAGTTCAGGATGTTTTACATTAAACTGTTCTGGTTTTTCAAAGAAATATTCTGAAACTACGGCAAAAAATTCTGCTTCATTGGTTATGGCATAAGGGTTAATATCTGATTTGCCATTTTCAATGCGCTGTATCTCCTCATGGA
Source organism: uncultured Pedobacter sp. (assembly GCF_946479715.1). The sequence continues at coordinate 4,680 of NZ_CAMLHF010000023.1, forward strand.
TCATTTTAACCCACGGAATGGTATACTCGTGTTTCAATAAGTTCTCAGGTACTCCATCGGTTGCTCCGTCAGACTTGTCCAGCAAATGAACAAACTCATGAATTGCAGTGTTCTCTTTATCTGCACTATTTGAAAAACCTTGAAGAAGGGCAGATCTCGATAAGATCATCTGCCCATTCATAAATCCATTACCTACCATCCCCATAACCCTTCTTTCTCCACCTTCGTATTGAAATTCAGTATTAAAGGTGTCTGGATATAAAACTACATTGCTTAAATTATTATACTTCCAGTTGTCAAAACCAAATACTGGAATAATGGCACTCGAAGCAATTAAAAGTTTATCTAAAACGGTAATCTCAGTTCCAACACCTTCAATTCGGACGTAGCTTAAAAACTCGGAAAGTTTCTGTTCAAATCTGGGTTTATCGTCTACTTCCAGTTGTTGATAATAATTTACATTCTTAAATAACAACTGTTTATCCCCCTCGCTTAAGGTCACATAATTATGGCGGTTATCTTTTCTAAGTATAAAATAAACTACCAGAAGTAATATTGGGATAAGAATAAATAAACCTTCCATTTATTATGCTTCCAGAATTTCTAATTGAGTAATCACCTGATCTTGAGTAACCGGATAAGGAACATCATTAACAACACTCTGATAAACTGCCTCGAATAAAGGTAGGTAGCTTCCTCTTAAAGAAGGTACTGAGTGTACCGTTTTATTTCCTTGCTCATCAATTAATGTCAATTTGCCTTCTTTTCCTTCAGGTTCAATTCCATAGGCGCTGTCAGAAAGTTTCATTCTTTTTAACAGCTGCTCTTCTTGAATATCAGTTCTTTCTTTATGTAAAGATCCTTTTTCACCATGTAAAACAAAAGCTGGTAGTGGATCAACCAATAGCAAATTAGAGTGGACAAAAACATTGACACTATTTGGGTAACCTAAATGGATAGAAAAGTAATCATCAACTTTAGTATCCTTACGGTTTTTGCCTAGAATTTTATGAAATGTTTCTGGTTTTCCGAATATGCTAATTGCCTGATCTAATAGGTGCGGTCCAAGATCATACATTAATCCGCTTGCTGCTATGGGTTCCTCTTTAAAGGTTTTAGGCCCTATGGCTAATCTATATCTATCATAGCGGAAGTGAACTTCGTTCAGTTTTCCAAGCTTTCCACTTTCTATAACTTCACGTACAGCTGTGTAATCACTATCCCATCTTCTGTTTTGGTAAAAGAATATCTTTTTACCCATACGGTCAGCCAATTCGAAAAGTTCCTTTGCTTCTGCTGATGTAGCAGTGAATGGTTTCTCTACTAAGATATGCTTTCCAGCACTTAGCGATTTGGTAGCATAATCAAAATGGGTATAGTTCGGCGTGTTTATAATGATAAGTTCAATAGCTTCATCAGCTATTAAGTCGTCTATTGTATTATAACTAATTACACCAGGATAATCATCCGCGGCTTGTTTTTGGTTGCGTTCAGTTACAGCATGTAATTTAAAACCTGGGTGTGCATCAACAAAAGGGGCATGAAATACCTTTCCAGACATTCCGTAGGCCATTAAGCCTGTTATGATTTTTTTTTCCATTTTAATATAAATTTCCTTTTAATTCTTCGAAGCTATTATAACCTCCGTAACATTGTGCTAAAAATAAGAAATCACTTTACTAAACGCTTAATATTATTGTAATAAAGCTTCATGTCTAATTGTATCTTTGTAATATGAAACCTGCAGAAATACATGCGAAATGGAAAATTTTGCAACAAAAGATAGCACAGGAATTTGATTCTGATGTACCTGATCTAAAAGTTATACTGTTTTTGATTGGTGTTCAGGAGTTAGGGAAAGGTCCGGGAAAATATAGTAAACGTCAAAAAGAGGAGCTAATGCATATTGCCACCTGTCGTTTATTAAGTGAAATGGGATTCTACGAGTTAGAAGGATTGGATCAGGACGGATGGCCTCATTGGAAACTTGTAAAGCCGGTTCCTTCGTTTGCAATGATGGAGCAGGAATTACTCCTTAAATCCCTTGCTATACATTATTTTGAAGATATCTACCAATAGGAAGAATATCATAAAAAGTAAAAAACCCGAAGTACATAGTACGACGGGTTTTTATTTTATAGGTAGATGTAAATGTTCTTATTTGCCTTGTTGTTGAGCTTCTTTTTTCAATTGATCGTTAGCAACGATAACAACTTCAACTCTACGGTTAGCAGCTCTTCCTTCTTCAGTTGCATTGTCAGCAATTGGCTCAGAAAAACCTTTACCTAAAGTGATCAAACGTGATGAAGGAACACCTTGAGAAACTGCATACGCTTTAACAGCGGCAGCTCTTCTTTCAGATAATGCCATGTTATAGGTTTCAGTACCTTTGTTATCAGTATGACCAATAACTTTAATGTCAGTTCCAGGATATTGATTTATTGACCCAGCTAAAGATTTAATATTTGTTTTAGCCTGAGCAGTTAAATCTGATTTGTCAAAACCAAAAAGAATACCACTATCAAACTTAACGATAATACCTTCACCCTCACGGATAACTTCAGCATTTGGGATAGCATTCTGTATTTCAGCAGCTTGTTTATCCATCCTTTTACCAATAAATCCACCGGCTGTACCACCAACTGCAGCACCAATAATAGCACCTACCGCTGTATTACCCGCTTTTTTACCGATAATAGCACCAATCACACCACCCGCTGCAGCTCCAATACCTGCTCCTTTTTGTGTTTTTGTTAAACTATCGCAACCTTGAAATGCCATTGCACCAAGAGAAAGAGCGATACTAAATGTTGCTATTTTAAATTTTGAAGTAATCATAATATAATTGTTTGTTTTACTTTGAGCCTAACTCAAACCTAATGCCAGTTTTATTGTTTCTTATTTTTATGGTCCTGCACCGCCAATTTTTGCGAACATAAATGTTACAAAAGGACAACTGCGTATTTTAATTTATATTAAAGCGACCAAAATTCAGTACAACTACCTATTATTCTGAAAAATATTCTTCTAATTCTTTCAAGGTGTTTTCATCTGTAAGAAAATCTTTAATCACCAAACCTTTTTCTAAAAGAATAATCCTGTCGCAAACGTCTGTAACGTGGTTTAAGTCATGACTGGATATTAGCGTTGTCATTCTGTGCTCCTGTTTCAAATTCTTAATTAATGATTTTAACCGAATTTGAGTAGTAGGGTCAAGATTAGCAAAAGGCTCATCCAATATTAACAATTCGGGGTTCTGCATAAGCGCTGCGGCAATACCAATCTTATTTTGATTGCCCTTTGAAAAATCACGAATATATTTGCCTTTATTAAGGATTTCATCATTAAAGAACTCAATGTATTGATTTAGATAATCCATTACATGGGCCGGACTAAAATTATGCAGGCCTCCAATAAAAGTAAAATACTCTTCTGCAGTTAAATAATCTATCAGAAAACCCTCATCAAGATAAGATGCTGTGTAGTCTTTCCATTTATCATGCTTGGCAACGTTCTCTCCTTTGGATAGGATTTGACCTGCATTTGGGCGAATCAGATCAAGCAGCATTCGGAATAGTGTTGTTTTTCCTGCTCCATTATTTCCTACCAGGCCTATGGTTTCTCCTGCATTAATCTGTAATTCTTCAATGTTTACGACGGTTTTATTTCCGTATATCTTTTTTAGATTTGAAATTTCTAGCATCATGGTTATTCTCTAAAGCCTTCGGCAATGTTATATTTTCTCTTATTAAATTGATTCACTAAAAAGGTTACCCAAAATTCGCGGGTTAACAGTGCAATAGCACCCAATGCTCCCAATGCAGTAAGCCCCCAATAAGGATGATCTACAAAGAAGAAAGGTAAGAATATTACATAAGGTAATAGGAAATAAGGTAATCCTAAAACCCACTGGCTTGCACCTACTCCCTGAAAATTAAATGTTGCAGCTTTGGTTAAGTCTATTGCCCTATAGTTTCGGGTTGCAAAATAGAGTACTATAATAGTCCCAATCCCAATATTATACAAATAGGCAGCAAACTGAACGGCCAAAATCTTCCAGCTGATAAACCCGTAAAGACTTATGATCAATGTGGTAAAACTGGACATTACAGTGAATAGTAAAAACTTAGCTTTAATGAATTTCCTAAAGTCAATTTTGTTAACCAATAACCCATCAAAATGAGCGGCCTGCCAGCCAAACATAAACTGACCGTAAATACTAATTACGCTGCCAGTCATAAAGACAGCAGCAAATAGCATGGCGGCAAAATTGTCCTTCTGTAAAAAATCTTTCTTATAAAAAAGGAAACCATAAAAAACAAAGATCACACACATAATGAGGCTAGATCGTGTTCTTTTATGTCGAAGAATTAATTTAAGCTCCAGGGCAACTAAAGTTCCTATTTCTCCAAAACGACCTAGAATAGGGTAATCCGTACTCGTTTTTTTCTCCTCATTTTTACTTAATTCCTCTGTGTATAAGTTATTGCGAAGATATCTGGAGTTAACAAGAAATATTACCAAGGCAATCCCACTAAATCCTAGCGCCACTAAAGGATGTGAAGAGATCACATTAAATATGCGATTTGATATTGCTGAAATAGAGAACACCTTAAAATACTCTAGCAGGCCAAGTATCAAAATCGAGGCGAGCATAATAGGGATAACCTTTAAGTTTGATATGCTCATTCTCTTAATGTAAAGCGCTGCGTAATTATTGAAAAGTGTAAGAGAAATAATAGAAACAATATACATTACGGCTACAAATGAACCATAAACGTCGGCTATTGCGGTTACGCAAAAGGGAACGAACAAGAATAACGGCAGGATATTAAAAGCAGAAAATAATGCCCTTGCATTTAAGAAGTTAACTATGGTTTGTTTTGATATTTTAAGGTGTAGGTATGGTATGATACTGAGTGTGGGTAAATCCTGTAACTGAAGCCTCATCATCATTTCAACAGCAAAATAGTATAAAATAAAGCCATTAAATACAACGAAAATATCTTTTCCCGGGAAGGATTTTTCAATCAGAATTTCGAGGCTAAGGCCTGCAATAACTGCTACTGCCAACAAATACAGGAGGATAAAGCCAATGAAAATTTGTGCGGCAATAGATCCTCCTTTATTCTTAGAGCGCCAAAAGGCTTTCCATTGATGGTTTAGAAAAGTGATGAGCATATTAATAATTGTATTTGTTTTTCCAGTTCTGTTTTAGTTTTTCTCTTAATTTTTCCTCTGCCGGATTTTTACCGGGGTCATAGAATTTAGTTCCGCTTATTTCTTCCGGAAGATATTCCTGAGCAGAGAAATTTCCCTCATACGCGTGTGAATATTGATAGTCTTTACCGTAACCAATGTTCTTCATAAGCTTAGTTGGAGCATTCCTGATATGTAATGGGACTGGTAAGTTACCTGTTTGTTTCACCAAAGCCTGAGCTTTATTTATAGCTTCGTAAGAAGCATTGCTTTTTACCGAGGATGCCAGATAGGTAACCGCTTGAGAGAGGATGATCCTGGCTTCAGGATACCCTATCACATTTACTGCCTGAAAGCAATTGTTTGCAAGTAGCAATGCGTTTGGATTCGCATTGCCAATATCTTCTGACGAAAGGATCAGTAGTCTTCTGGCAATAAACAAAGGATCTTCGCCACCTTCTATCATTCTGGCCAACCAGTAAACCGCTGCATTTGGATCGCTACCTCTTATAGATTTAATAAAAGCCGATATAATGTCATAGTGTTGTTCGCCAGCCTTATCATACAAGGCAAGATTCTGTTGTGCATGAGCCAGAACATTTTCATTATTCAACGTTAATTTATTGCCGCCAATTCCGTTAACAGCAATCTCCAAAACATTTAACAACTTTCTTGCATCTCCACCAGATAATCTGATCAATGCTTCATGCTCTTTAATGGTGATCTTCTTTTCTTTTAAAACAACGTCCTTTTTAATGGCTGTCTGTAATAATCCAGAAAGTTCGCCTTCATCTAGTGCTTTTAAAATATAAACCTGGCATCTGGAAAGCAAAGCTGAGATTACCTCAAAAGAAGGATTTTCTGTTGTGGCTCCTATTAGTGTTACCAGTCCTCGCTCAACGGCTCCCAGTAAACTGTCTTGTTGTGATTTGCTAAAGCGATGGATCTCATCAATAAACAAAATGGGTAAGCCCATTAGACTGTTTTTTAGTTGAGCGGCTCTATCTATAACGTCTCTTATATCTTTTACTCCTGAATTTATAGCACTCAGATTAAAAAATGGACGATCAAGTGTTTGAGAAATAATATACGCAAGAGTAGTTTTGCCAACACCAGGAGGTCCCCAAAAAATCATTGAGGGTAGTTGTCCGCTTTGTATGGCCTTTCTTAGTACAGCATCAGGCCCTACTAAATGTTTCTGGCCGACATATTCGTCCAGATTTTGCGGACGCATGCGTTCAGCTAAAGGAGGGAGGTTTTGCATAAAAGTAAAGATACAAAACCCCAGTTTAAAATATCATAGTTTTATACTACGATCCTGTGTTTTTAGCAGGCTTTTTCTTCCAGAATTTACGTTTTGGTTTATCGTGACGCATAGGTCTTTCTGAAGAATCAGCCGCGCTTTCCAGAGGTGCTTCACCAAGATGTTCCGGTAAAGTCATTCTTTCGATTTGTTTTTCAATCAGTTTTTCAATACTTGCCAGTTTGCGCTTGTCCCTGTTATTAACTAGCGTAATTGCAGTGCCTTTAGTTGCAGCCCTTGCAGTTCTGCCAATACGGTGTACATAGTCTTCCGCGTCATGAGGTACATCAAAATTAATTACCAGATCAATTCCTTCAACATCAATACCGCGACTTAGAACATCCGTACCAATTATTATAGGCAATTGTCTGTTTTTGAATTTTAGTAATATACTTTCTCTTTCCTTTTGACCAAGATCCGAATGAAAGGCTTCGGCTTTAAGACCCAGGTTTCTAAAAACTTTGCCCAGGTTTTTTACCTTTTCTTTTGTTGATGCAAAAACAATAATGCTCTTGTACTCATCAGTTTTTAGGATAGAAGATAGTAAAGGGACCTTCTGTTCATCATGTATAAGGTAAACCTGTTGTGATATTCCTTCAGCGGGCTTAGATAGCGCTATGTTAATTTGTTCCGGGTGTTTTAGCAGCGATCCTGCAAGCTTTCTGATCTTTGGAGGCATCGTTGCAGAAAACATCACAGTTTGTCTATTCTCAGGAAGGTAGCTAACGATACGCATAATGTCATCATAAAAGCCCATGTCAAGCATTCTATCTGCTTCGTCCAATACCAGATGTTGCAGCTGATCCAGCTTTAAAACACCAGATGAAAGGTGAGAAATAAGACGGCCGGGAGTTGCAATAATAATATCCACTCCTTCACGCATAGATCTCTTTTGTTGTTCATAGGCAATCCCATCACCGCCACCATATACAGTTAAAGAGCTGATGTTTGTGAAGTATGAAAGCGCTTCAACCTGTAAATCTATTTGTTGAGCAAGCTCACGAGTAGGAGCAAGGATCAAAGTATTGTTGTGACGTTCTTCTGTTCCGGCAATCATATTCATGATTGGCAAAAGATAGGCTCCGGTTTTTCCAGTTCCTGTTTGCGCACAGGCAATTAAATCTTTTTTGCTTAAAATTAAAGGAATTGCCTGTTGTTGAATAGGTGTGGCATCACGAAAACCCATTGCCGATAACCCTTCAAATAAATCAGGGTTAAAATTAAAATCTTTAAAATCCAATATACTTTATGTTGTTTGCATTATCCGTATAAAAGTAACCTTTTTCTGTCACACATCAAACGGTTTTCTCTTCAACCTGAATAAGCTTTTTCATCTCCAGATTTCCATTGTATTGTGCTCCAAATTCTATCTCCAGGGTTTCAGTTTTAATGTCGCCATTTACTTTTCCTGTTTTTTTAATTTCAAGCTGGCTCACCTTTACTTTTCCGTTAACCGTTCCGTAAATAATTGCTGATGTAGTTTCAATATCACCTACAATAATGCCCTTTTCGCCCAGAATAATGCCATTTCCAGTCTTTACGTTTCCGGTTACCTTGCCGTCAATTCTTATAACCGATGCGCCTGTAAGCTCTCCGGTAACTACAAAACCGTCGCCTATTAATGTCGAAATTTCCTGTTGATTGATATCTGGTATCTGAGACTGTTTGGTTTTCTTAAACATTATTCAAGTGTTAAAAAAGATCGGGGATTGATTATTTTACCGTTTTTATGAATTTCGTAATGTAAATGCGGACCAGTAGATCTGCCTGTAGAGCCAATTTTTCCTATGTTATCGCCTGCTTTTACTTGCGCGCCTTCGCTAATTAATATCCTTGACAAATGACCATAATAGGTTTCAAATCCATTGCCATGATTGATCACGATACAATTGCCATATCCCCCTCTTCTACCAGCATAGGTTACTTTTCCACTTGCAGTGCTTTTAACTATTTCACCACGTTTCCCTCTAAAATCTAACCCCTTATGCGTCTCTACATTTTCACCGGTAAAAGGGTTTTCCCGATGGCCATACCCAGAAGTAATGGCCCCGAAATGAGGATAGCCCATTGGAGTAAAGGCAACGTAGTCAATCATCTTATTAAGGTATCCTTCATAGAACTTACCTATTTCTTCCACCGAAAGAATATCAGAATTCGCTTCGCCCCCTTCGTTTTTAACAATTGTTTTTATGCCCCTTGCTTTTAGAAATTTATTTATGGTAAGCAACTTCTTGTCAATAGACTCGTAGTGTTTTTTTAATTCAGACGTATCTAAAGTAGCAGGGATCTTTTTATTCTCCTGTAATTGCTTGCTCAGGAGTTCTTTTGATGATTCAACTAGTGTCATGTTGTATGACAGATAGATTATCATTCCCAGTAAAAAAACAAAAGTACCCAATAGTCCAAATACATATTTTTTCCAATGTAAAATATAGCTGCTTGGAACCTGTATTGGCTTATTGGAGTTTTGATTGTTATTTACAAAGATGATGGTTGTTCTATCCTTCTTCCTTGCCATAATTTAAGAATTTAAGATTTGTACGGATGCAAATATATCATTTTCAGGTTTATATAAAAGCATCCGTATAAATTGGCAAAGATATTAATGTTACTTTTTCTTTTCGGCGTAACCAAATACTTTCTGTAACAGAGGGGTAGATCTTGCTCCTATATTGTCTCTAATCTTCAGCTCTTCCTGGGCAACCTGTATAAACATTCCGTCTATAGCTTTTTGCGCTACATAGTCTGAAAGGTCTGTAGATACCGGTTTTACCAAAGGAATTTTATTATACTGATTGGCCGCGTCGCCCCAATATTTTGTAGCACCAACCTTATTTAAACTTGTTGTAATAACAGGCTTAAATTTTTCCATCAGTTGTGCGGTAGTTACTCTTTTAAAATAGTTAGTTGCAGCATCTTTGTTTCCAAAAAGGATGTTGGTAGCATCTGCAATAGTCATTTGTTTTATTGCTGAAATGAATATTGGTTTAGCTTCTTTGGCTGCGTCTTCTGCGGCACGGTTTAAACTGGTAATTACATTATCTGCAAGAGAACCTAAGCCAACACTACGAAGTGTTTTCTCTACTTTTTGTGCTTCAGGAGGAAAAAGGATCTTAACAGCCATATTGCCTAAAAACCCATCCTTTGCTGAAAGCAAATCTGCACCATGCGATGTGCCCAATTCCAAAGCTTGCTTAATTCCTAGGCCCATTTCACTTGTTGTTGGGGTACCACCCGTTTGAACCTGATTTAATATCTTTCCAATTTGAGCCTGGCTCTGTACATCACAACTGCTTAATGTTATAGCTGCTAATGCGAGCAGATAAATTCTAATTTTTTTCATTCAATGCTGTCTTATCCTCCAAACTTAGCAAATCTTTAGCCAATAATTTTGCTGATTTAGCTAATTTGATGAATTCAGACCGATAGCCTTCATTATCATTTCCCATCGCTTTTTGCGCATTACGAATTACCTGGTCAAAATTTGAATTCTGACGGAAATCGGATTGCCTTAACAGCATCCCAAATTCAGCAACCGCAGCACTAAACCTAAAATTATTAGTGGTTTTGTCGAAAGGAATTCTATTGTCAATTACTGGTTGTTCAATTAGCTTGCTCACATTCGCATCTGGTTGTTTATAACGAAGTTTAACAGTTAACAATTCCTTATTATTTCCTGAAATGACAGGCTTGTCGTTTTTCTGGTATTTCAAATCATCTATACTACCCGAAAAAATGCTCTTTACACCAACAGGTATAACTTCATATAATGCTGTTACCGTGTGACCAGAGCCAAGTTCGCCTGCATCCTTCTGGTCATCATTAAAATCTTTGGCTTTCAGCATGCGGTTTTCATAACCAATTAATCTGTAGGATTGTACTTTCGATGGATTAAATTCTATTTGCAACTTTACATCTTTAGCTATGGTAAATAATGTTCCGCCAAATTCATTTACTAAAACCTTCCTTGCTTCGGTGATATTGTCTATATAGGCATAGTTCCCATTCCCTTTATTTGCAAGCACTTCCATTTTACTATCTTTGTAATTTCCCATTCCGTAGCCAAGAGTGGTTAAAAAGATTCCGCTTTTGCGTTTTTTCTCAATGAGCTTTTCCATATCATCATCACTCGATGCACCCACATTAAAATCACCATCGGTAGCTAAAATCACCCTGTTATTTCCGCCTTTTATGAAATTTTCTGAAGCCACCTTGTAAGCCAGTTCAATACCTTGCCCGCCTGCTGTAGATCCCCCTGCACTCAATTTATCCAGTGCATCTTTGATTTTGATCTTCTGATCACCAGGAGTGGAGGGTAAAACCAAACCTGCATTGCCTGCATATACTACAATGGCTACCTTATCTGAAGATCTAAGTTGTTCAGCTAATAATTTAAATGATGACACGAGTAAAGGAAGTTTATTTGCCTGCGCCATTGATCCAGACACATCAATAAGGAAAACCAAATTCGAAGCAGGTAACTTATCAGTAGAAATTTTACGTCCCTGCAAGCCTATCTTTACCAGCTTATGCATTGTGTTCCAGGGAGCATCGGCAATTTCGGTTACAATATTAATTGGATCTTTTCCTTTTGGCTGTGGATAATCGTAGTCAAAATAATTGACCATTTCTTCTATCCTTACAGCATCAGCAGGAGGTAGCCCGCCATTGTTAATAAACCGACGTATATTGGTATATGATGCAGCATCTACGTCAATAGAGAATGTCGAAAGTGGGTTTTTTATGGCATTTCTGAATTGATTTTCGTTAATAGAAGCATAAGATTCTGATGACTCATTAACGGGTAACGAGTTCATTACAACGGTCGATTGACTGATGCCTCTTATATGAACTGCTCCTCTTAATCCTGGAGCTGCCATTGCCTTTTTGTCATAACCTACTATAACTTCTTCTTTCAAAGAGACGCTCTCTTTTTCCAATTTAGCATTTAAAACAGCACCGTTAATTTTTAACGTCGAAGATTTATAGCCAATGTATTCAAAGGTTAAAGTTTGTTCGTTTGTCGGAACTGAAATGGTATAAAAACCACTTTTATTAGTTGATGCACTAATCTTTTTGTCGTGTGAAAACACAGCAACGCCCGCTAAAGGTGTTTTGTCATTTCTGTCAGTTACTATTCCCCTAATGGTCTTAACCGAATTTCTGGGAGCTTTGAATGCGGTAAACAGTAAAACAATAAATATTGGTAACAATAGCTTTTTCATAATCGTCTGTTTTTCTAAATGATGTAAGCTTTGCAGAAATTCCACACCAGTGTCGAAAAATATTTTTATACTTGAGAAAATTATACCTGAAAGACCCTTTGAAGTTCATAAAGAATAACGCCAAAATCCAGGAGCAGGACGATGCTGCTTTAATTACACGCTATAGGCAGAGCGGTGATCTGGAACCATTGGGTATACTTTATAACAAGTATATGCACCTTGTATTTGGTGTGTGTTTAAACTATTTAAAAGACGAGGAGCAAAGTAAAGATGCGGTAATGCAGATTTTCGAAGAACTTGTTGTTAAGCTCAAAATTCACGAAGTACAGAACTTTAAAAGTTGGTTACATGTATTATCTCGTAACCATTGCTTAATGGCCCTTCGTAGGAATTCAAAAAATACAACCGTTTCATTAGAAGATACTTTTGTGGAAAACACAGATTTTGTGCATCTTGATATTGATGATACAAAAGAGACGAAACTTACCGTTATGGAAAAGTGTATGGAAACGCTTCCCGAAGAACAACGCGTAAGTGTAGATTTGTTCTATTTGCAAGAGAAATGTTATAAAGAAGTAGCAGATATTACCGGTTACGATATGCTAAAAGTTAAGAGCTATATCCAGAACGGTAAAAGGAACTTAAAAATTTGTATAGAAAAGAATAGTGGTGAATAACGATTGGTTAGATATAGCAGTTTTAGAAGATTATCTTGATGGTAAGCTTGATGCAAAGACTATGAACAGGGTTGAGCGTGAAGCGCTCGAAGATCCTTTTGTGGCAGAAGCATTGGCTGGCTTAAGCATGTCGCCTAAGCGATCTCTTGAATCCCTTTCTTTGCTTCAAAAGCAATTACATGAACGTGTTGCTGAGCATCATTCTGCTAAAAAAGCAAGAGTAATAACCTGGCAACGCCTAAGTATTGCCGCTGCAGCTGCTGTGATATTTATATCTGTTGGAATTATTTTCTGGATGAAACAGGTGAATTATCAGGAGATGGCATCTAAAAGATCTAAAAAGATTGATGTAAATATAGCTCCAAAACCGGGTAGTGATAGTGTGATCGAAAATGCAGATGCTGTAGCAACACTTAAAACCGAAAGTGCAGATAAAGCTTCTACTGAAATTGATAAAGCAATAAAAGCGGCCAAGACCAATAGCTATGCTGCCAATTCAAAGGCTAAATCAAAAACCATAGCAAACAGTACTGAACCAACGCCGATTGCTGAGGCAACTGTAGCGGCTGCACCGGCTTCAGCTGCAAGGGTGTCAAATGATTCAAGTGCCGCATTAAATGAAGTTGTTGTTGCTGCTTATGATAAAAAAACTGCCAAGCAGGCCTTAGGTGCGCCTGGTGTAAAAGGCACACTGAGAATAAGAGGATTGTCTAGTGTTAAGGCAGATTATGATAATCCTGCAGCTGTGAGATTCACAATCAATAGTAAAGATACTAATGATATTCCCATTGCGGTTGTAAATCAGTTTGTGCAAGGGGTATCAACAAAATCAACTAAGACTCCCCATCCAACAATCGGGTGGCCAAAGTTCAACAGTTATCTGACAGAAAAAAATAGCTATATAACAGATGCGAAGAAAGGCCAGTCTGCTGAATTCAGGTTTGAAATAAAAGATCTCAAGCCTATAAATGTTGCCGTGATACGCGGCTTTTCAGAAAGATTCGATGAGGAGGTTATTCGCCTGATACAAACCGGATCAGATTGGGATGTGCAGGACACTGCACATCCGATCGTATTTCTTACAATTGAGTATTAAAAAAACAAATGTATAATTCCGTAAACAATTGCAGCTAGCGTTGCAGAAACCGGAATGGTTAATACCCATGCCCAAAGTAAGCTAACGGTAACTCCCCAGCGTACTGCAGATACTCTTTTTAATAAACCAACACCTACAATTGAACCTGTAATGGTGTGGGTTGTAGAAACCGGGATACCAAAGTGTTCTGTAATACCTAAGGTTACTGCACCTGCAGATTCTGCAGCTACACCCTCAAAAGCATTTACCTTAGTGATTTTAGAACCCATTGTCTTTACAATTTTCCAGCCACCGCTCATGGTTCCTAATGCAATTGCAGCGTAACATGAAATAGGAATCCATTCAGGCATTGCATCTCCGGTGTGTAATACATTGGCCGCAACCATAGAAACATAAATGATCCCCATTACTTTTTGAGCATCGTTACCACCATGGGTAAAGCTTAATGCAGCAGAAGAGATCAGCTGTAATCTTTTAAACCATTTCTCGGCTACAGAAGGCCGGGCATTTTTGGATATATGTAAAATGATAATGGATATAATAACCGATATCACCATACCAATAACCGGTGCCAGAACTATAAACGCAACAACTTTTAAAATTGGAGCAAGGTTAATTGCCGACATTACACTTGCACCTACAGTAGCTGCTTTTGCCATGCCAGCTCCGGCAAAGCCACCAATTAAGGTGTGTGAAGAACTTGAGGGAATACCGAACCACCAGGTAAAAAGATTCCAGGTAATGGCAGCGATAAGGCCTGCCAGAATAACTTCAAGTGTTATAAAATTCTCGACAACAGTTTTGGCTATTGTATTAGCCACTTTATGGTCTGTAAAGTAAAAATAGGCGGCAAAGTTAAATACTGCTGCCCATAGCACTGCCTGAAAAGGAGAAAGCACTTTTGTAGAAACGATGGTAGCAATTGAATTTGCTGCATCGTGAAAGCCATTTATATAATCGAATCCTATTGCGAGGATGATTACAACAACCAATAAGGTAGTTACCATTTTTTGAAGGTTTAAGCGTTCTTTACCAAAATAGATTCCAGCACATTAGCCGCATCTTCACATTTATCAGTAGCCATTTCAAGAGTTTGAAGAACCTCTTTTTGTTTGATCAATTCAATTGCGTTGGTTTCAAATTCAAACAAACGGGCAATTGCTAAATTACAAACATAGTCAGCCTGATTTTCGCCGCTGTTAATCCTTACACAGGCATCAGCGATAACACGAATATTTTTAAAACTTCTTAATTCTTTAATTGCTTTATCCAAATCGGTACACATCTCTACCAAAAGCTCAGCAAGTTTGATCATTGCATCGCCAACATTTTTAACATTGTATAATTCAATGTTACTAGCCGAGGCATGAATGTAATCTGCAATATCATCAACTGCACTGGCTAGCGCATGGATATCTTCCCTATCGAAAGGAGTGATGAAGTTCTTGCTAAGTTCAAGGAAAATCGAATGGGTAATGTCGTCACCTACGTGCTCTAAACGTTCAACTTCCTTAATGTATTCTTTTCTTTTTTCTGTATCGGTTGCACTTAATGCAAGCAATAGAGCTTCAGAAATTTTCAATACGTTACTTCCAGCCTGTTCAAATAGCGGTTGGAACTTTTTGTCTTTAGGGGTGAAGAACTTAAAAATACTATTCATCTTTTATAAAATATGATACAAAAGTATGAGTACAATGTTAAGTTAATGTTAAGTGTTAAGTTTTTTTAACTAAGCGAATTATGATTAGCCAACCTTTTCAAGTGTAAAGGCAAATGTTGTTCCGATCTGTAAAGTACTTCTTACGGATATGATTTGCTGATGGGCCTCAAGTATGTGTTTTACAATAGCCAATCCAAGTCCGGTACCACCTTCTTCTCTTGATCTGTGCGAATCAATTCTATAAAAACGCTCAAATAAGCGAGGCAGGTGTTTTTCGTCAATGCCAATCCCGTCATCAGTTACCTCGATCAGATACTGATCATGAAGTTCAAAGATCTTTATAGCGGTTGAACCACCATGTTCTCTGCCGTATTTTAGTGAATTCTGGATCAGGTTAATCATCACCTGTCTGATTTTTTCTCTATCAGCATTTACAAAAGCAGGGTGGGTATATTTCTCTTTAAAAGACAGCGTAATCTCTCTGAGTTTTGCCTTATCCTCTAAACCGTCCATTACCTCTTTAGCCAGCAGTACAAAGTCAAATTTCTCATAGTTAATTGGAATCTCGCCTGTTTCTAATTTGGATATGGAGTCAAGATCGTTAATTAAATAGCTTAACCTTTCAACATTCTTACCTGCCTTTGTTAGAAATTTAGCAGCCATTTCCGGATCATCCACAAGGCAATCCTGCAAGGTATCTATGTAGCCCTGTATGGCAAAAAGAGGCGTTTTAAATTCATGTGAAACGTTAGACAGGAATTCTCTTCTGAATTGTTCCTGTTTCTTTAAAACATCAATTTCACGTTTTTTTGCCCCTGCCCATTCCTTAACTTCTTGTTCAACATCGTTAATTGGATCAGAGCTCACATATTCTCCAAGGGCATCTTTAAGGTCCTTGCCCAATTTTAAATTATGAATAAGCTTATAAATAAGAACTATTTTAGAGTATATGTATTTTTCGAGCAGGTAGTAGAAAACAATAAAACATGTTAAAAACGACACACCAAAAGACATCAGCATAAAATACCAGCTATGCTGAAAGTAGAAATTTACAAGACCTATCGAAATACCAACTGCTAATGCTGCAATTAAAACTAATACACTTAATTTCATTCTTTACTCAAATTAACTGTAAGATAGAGCGCTTACAGGGTGCAGGCAATTTACAATTATTTTATTTCATTCCCGCCCACTCATCATAAAACTGATCAAGATATTCTTGCATAAAATTATGACGTTTTTGAGCTATGTTTTTTCCTGCCGGAGTTTTCATTAAATCTTTAAGTAAAAAGAGCTTTTCGTAGAAATGGTTAATGGTAGGGCCAGTACTATTTTTATATTCTTCCTTACTCATCTTAAGGTTGGGCTTAATCTCCGGATCGTAAAGCACCCGGTTTTTATATCCTCCGTAAGTAAAAGCACGGGCAATTCCGATGGCACCAATAGCATCCAGCCTGTCGGCATCCTGAACAATGTCAAGTTCTTTTGAATGAAATGTAACAGTGCCTAAGCTAGCTTTGTAGCTTAGGTTGATGATGATCTGTTTTACATGTTCAATGACTGATGAATCTACGTTAATACTTTCAAGGAAGTCACCAGCTATTCGCGGACCGATTTCCTCGTCACCGTCATTAAATTTAGGATCTGCAATATCATGTAACAGAGCTGCCAGCGCAACAATTAATTCATCGCCTTTTTCTTGGGCATTAATTGTTAAAGCTGTTTTGTAAACACGTTCTATGTGAAACCAATCGTGCCCTGCTTCTGCATCTGCAAGTGTTTCCTTAACAAATTGAATAGTTTTCTCGATTATCGGGTTCATTGGCTTATTCCTTAATGAGCCTCTCGCCCTCAGGTCTCCTTGTGCCATCGTACAATTCATACTCGAGCATGCGACAGTCTAGTTTTCCATTATAGAACTCAATTTTGCGGGTGGCTTTTAGTCCGATTTTTTTGGCCAGATCAGGGTTTCCTGTAAATATGTATCCAAAATATCCTTTGCATTCCTGTTTCATAAAATCACCCATACGCTTGTAGGTAAATTCCAGTTTAGAGTGTACACCTAAGCGCTCACCATATTCCGGATTAAAAACTACTACGCCTTTGCCTCCTTCGGGAACTTGCGTTTCAGCAAAATCACATACCTCGAAAGTGATCAGTGTATCCACACCTGCTGTTTTAGCATTTCTCCTACTTACATCTACTGCATCTTCTGAGATATCGGTAGCGATGATCTGAAGATCAACATTTTTTACAACCTGATCTTTCAGGATCCTTCTTTCAGCAAAAAATACTTGTTCATCGTAGCCAATAATGTGCATAAAGCCATAGTTCATTCTAAATAAACCTGGTCTGCGATTGGTTGCAATAAGAGCGGCTTCAATGGCCAGCGTTCCGGAACCACACATTGGGTTTACAAAAGGAGACTTTTGATCCCATTTAGTGCTTAATACCGTTGCTGCGGCAAGAGCCTCTAACATTGGAGCTTTTCCCGGGATTTTACGATATCCGTGTTTAGCAAGTGTTTCGCCAGAAGTATCAATAAATACGTCGGCATCATTATCTTTCCAGTATAAATGGACTACAGCTTTATTGGCATCAGAACCTGAGTTAGGACGGATACCTTTTTTGTCTTTAATGCGGTCAACTATTGCATCTTTTACCTTCAAGTTGGCAAAAAGCGGAGTGGTAATAGTTGGGTTATCCACATTTGAAGTAACGGAAAAGTAACCTGAAAAATCAATTAACTCTTCCCATGGCATATCTGCCATTTCGCGGTAAAGCTCTTCCGGATTTCCTGCTTTAAAACTCTTTAAGCAGTATAAAATCTGGCTGGCGCACCTTAAATTCAAATTTAATCGAATACATTCAGACAAAGTGATGTCTAATTCTAAGCCTGTAGGGAAATCCCTTACTATGTCATAGCCAAGGGCTTTAACTTCATCTAGTAAATACGGCGACAGACGCTTGTTGCAGGTTATGATAACCTTACTTTTTGTGTGGAAAACTTGCATAATTAATTGTACGAAGTTATCAATAAAAATATAGAGATTTGAACTTCGTAGTAGAATAAAATAGTATTTGTTATGGAATTAAAAGGAAAAGTGCATGAAATTGGTGCATTACAGCAGGTGAGTGAGACTTTTAAGAAACGCGACCTTATCATAGAATATGCAGAAAACCCTACTTATCCTGAATACATCAGGTTTGAGGCTTTACAAGATAAAACAGCTTTGTTTGATAGCTTAAAACCAGGCGATGATGTAGAAGTAGCATTTAATTTACGTGGTCGTCCGTGGACTGATAAAGCCGGAAAAACATCTTATTTTAACAGTTTAGTAGTATGGCGTATTAATGCATTAACAAACAGTGCAGCGGCATCTACACCAGAATATGCTCCGCCAGCTGATTTAAACAGCGCACCGGGCGAGGAAGATGATCTTCCTTTTTAAAGATCTTTTTTAAATAAACAAATTGACCACCGTGCCGTCCTGATTCAGGGCGGCACTTTTTTTTGCACAGTTCGTAGTTTATAGGGAGATTGGCCGGGTCAACTTTAGGCCTGCGTTAACACTGGTTCGACACTGCTTCGAGACTTCTTCGGAAAAAGGTACCTTTTTTCCGAAGCAATGTGCTCCCAGTCTACTATCTGCCTTGATTCTGCCCAAGCCGAGCTAGCCAGTTAAACATATCAAATAGCGAATCATAGTGAGTAAACTTTGAAAGGTTCATACACATGAAGGCAGATATTGCCTGATTTGACTGTTAAAATTTGTTAAATTAAAGCTTTTGTGTTATTGCTTCGTTAATTTTGAATATCCGATATGAAAAAAAGAAGCCTTTGGTTAATCACCGGCCTTATGACCATAGCTTTGCTTGGGGTGTTTGTAATGCAATTGTATTATATAAGGGAGGCTTATAATCTTAAATCACAACTTTTTGAACAGGATGTAAATCAAGCACTTAACAGCGTGGTTAATAAAGTGCAGAAACGTAATGCCGCACTTTACATTACTAAAAGAGACCAGCAGTTGGAGCGCGATCGAGAAGCGGAAGTTCGTAATCAGGCACAACAGTTGGTAGAATATAAGGAACGCTTTAAAGATCAGGAGCAAAAGCGATTGCTTGAGCAGCGGAAATTAATTGTTGCCGACTTAAATCAGAATGATTTAGAGATTAAAAAGTCGTATGCTAGTCCAATTCTGATTACCGAAGCCGAATACCTTGCTGCCTCTGATTTAAATAATCCATTGCAGTCGCCAGTACATGTTGATGTGAATGTAGGCTTAGATGCCTATGGGAACCTGATCAACGGACAGTTCAGATCAACCTTTGTCCCGCAGGAAACAAAATCGTTTATCATTGCTTCTAATCAGTTACCCGATACAATCAGGTACCATGCCGTTAACCCCGCAACAGGAAAAAGTGTGCTCATTAGCGTACCCACAGTAAGTAATGAGCTGTCGCGCAAATTTCAATTTGAAAATAACCTTGCTAAAAGAAGGTATGAGGATGGCTTGGATAGGCTGATGTCTGATACGATTCCGCTAAAAAGTGATTCTGATATTCTAACACAGGTTAAAGATGTAGCACAGGAGATGAGAGAAGCGAATGTACCGCTCAGCAAGATGATATCGAAGGAAAGCCTGGATACCTTAATTCAAAAAGAACTTCTAAATAGAAATATAACACTGAACTATGATTTCTGGGTTAGCCTTGCAGAAAAGGACTCGGTGGTATATGTAAAAGCGTCGACCAATATCGATAATGTGTTGCCAAAAAACACCTTCAAGGCTACTCTTTATAGTTATATTATTAGAGATCCGGGGATGCTTTACATCAGTTTTCCCGACAAAAATTCTTTAATTCTTAGCAATATGTGGGCTACTATGGCCTCATCTGCGGCCTTGCTATTTGTGCTGATCTTTATTTTTGCCTATACCATTTATGCAATAATGAAACAGAAAAAGATTTCGGAAATGAAAACGGATTTCATTAATAACATGACTCATGAATTTAAGACTCCGGTAGCCACAATTATGATTGCCAGCGAGGCACTCAAAGATCCGGAGATCGTTGAAGATAAAAACCGAATTAGTAGATTAGCTGGTATTATATATGACGAAAATGTTCGTCTCGGGAATCATATAGAACGGGTTTTAAGTATTGCAAGATTAGAGAAAAAGGAGCTTAAACTGGAGCAGAGTGAAGTTGATGTTAACGACGTAGTTGCTGCAGTTGTAGATAGTATGGAGCTTCAATTGCAAAAAAGAAATGCTGCAGTTAACTTGAACCTGAAAGCCGAAAAATCTCTTATTTATGGGGATGAACTGCATCTCTCTAATGTAATTTACAACCTGGTAGATAATGCAAATAAATATAGTGGAGATACTCCTAAAATAAATATAAGTACAAGAAATACAGGTAAACACCTGATTATTGAAGTTTCTGATGAAGGAATAGGGATGACTAAAGATCAGACCAAGCGTATTTTTGATCAGTTTTATAGGGTGCCAACAGGTAACTTACATGATGTAAAAGGCTTTGGTTTAGGACTGAACTATGTGCAGGATATCATTAACCAGATGGGCGGAACAATAAAGGTGCATAGTGAAAAGGATAAAGGAACTGTATTTGAAATAAGTTTACCATTAAACCGTAATTAACGACACACGCATGAAAAGAATTTTATTGGTAGAGGACGATCCGAATTTAGGGCTTCTCTTGCAGGATTACCTACAGCTTAAGGGCAAATTTGATGTTGTACTGTGTGTTGATGGTGATGAAGGTTTAAGGGCTTTTACAAAGCAGGATTTTGATCTTTGTATACTTGATGTGATGATGCCTAAAAAGGATGGATTTACTTTAGGTAAAGAGATTAGAAAGATAAATCAGGATGTGCCCATTATTTTTGCAACTGCTAAAGCCATGATGGAAGATAAAGCATCTGCATATGACCTGGGTGGAGATGATTACATCACAAAACCATTTAGAATTGAAGAGTTACTTTTAAGAATAAATGCGCTGTTAAAGCGTGTAGCGGTAAAAGAAACACCAGAATCGGGCACAGCTCAAACACTATTTCAGATTGGCGACTATAGCTTTGATTATACAACACAACTTATAGATTATAAAGGACAACAACAAAAGCTGTCGACAAAAGAGGCTGAATTGCTTCAGTTGTTATGCTTAAAGAAGAATGCTGTTCTTACCAGAGAGGAAGCGCTGCTGAGTATCTGGCATGATGATAACTACTTTAACGGACGCAGTATGGATGTGTTTTTAAGTAAACTAAGAAAATACCTTAGGGAAGACCCTAAGGTAGAAATTCTTAATGTTCATGGTAAGGGGTATAAACTGCTTGTAAATTAAAGCAGGAAGGCCTTTAAGGCCGATTGGGCGTAATCTCCCCAATCTTTTAAAGCCGAATTTATAGTTTCTCTTAATGTCTTATTGTTTACTGGCTTGCCCTTAGTTGGAACCTTTAGTTCATTTGGGGTAACAGGCTTGTCTGTTACTGTTTTTGCAAACCATGTTATGTTCTCATGAGGCATTGCAACACCAAGGATCATTCCCGGCAGTCCGGTAAATGATTCTGGACCCCCAGATACCGGAATTTTATCGGTATAAAAAGCTACTACATAAATAGAATCCAGAATAACAGCATTTGCTCTGCGGCATTCGTAACCTGCTATAGTTCTTAGTTCGCTGGTGATTTTCCAATTTATTTTTCTTGTGGTATCTTTTACCAAAAAGGTTTCTTCGTATACTACCTTCTGTGTGGTAAATAGGCCTGAGGCAAGATCGGTATATATAGTGTTGCTTTGCCCAGTTGAGGGATCGCTGAAGAAATAATTTCTTGAATTACTTTCATCGGCTATGGGTGTGTAAAGGGTTTTATCTTTAGAAAAAGCCAACGTGCTTTTTAATACCTTGAATTGTGGCTGGTTTCTTTTGTAAGCTTCGTACGCTTGTTGCATAAAGCCACTGGAGCTTTTTTCCATTTGTCTTTTCATTATAGCGAACATGTTAGAGCTCTTTTCGAATTCTATTACGCCATCGGTAGCAAACCGTACATTTTGTGCAAACAGGCTGCTTACATTTAATAACAAGAAGCAGAAGCTGAGTATAATTAGTTTGTGTTTCATATTCTTATTTTTTAGTAGGAGCTGATCCGCCCATTTTGCTGAAATCCCAGCTAATTGTGCACATAAAATATCTTTGAATAGTTGTATAGCTGTTTTGATTAACCATGTTGCCGCTGGCATATCTGCTGAAGCCTACGTTTTGGTTAAGTAAATCGTTTCCGGATAGTGAAACCCTTAGGTTGTCTTGTTTAAAGAACTTTTTGGTGATGCTTGCATTCCATATAAAGCGTTCCAGATCCTCATTAAAGGTTTGTGTCTTTCCGGTGAATTGGTAATTACCATCAGAGCCAATTTGTATTTTGCCAGGCAAGTATATGTTAAAGTTTGCGTTGCCCTGAAATCCCCAGCCTTTGTTGTTGGTGCTGTTTCTTGAAGAAGAGCTAATGACGTTGTAGCTTGGTCCTCCGGAAATCCGGAAGTCATACTTTTTCTCTTTGTATTTGGATATGTTCAGGCTTCCTGAATAGCCATAAGATTTTGTAGTGTTTAACTCTGTTCTTACCGTGTCTGTTACTCTTGTATAATTTACATTTCCATTTGAACTAAGGTTTAGGCCTACACTCATATCTATAGATTTGATCTTTCTGCTTGTTCCAAAATTGAAGTAATAGTTGTAAGGACTTTTGTCAGTCAAATTGATAGACTGATAAAAGTTTTTTCCAAGACGATCAGTTGTAGTGTGGTTTACTATTGGATTAGTAGTAAAAGAGTAGCTACTGCTAAAGTATACATACTGGTCGCTCAGTATTTTGTAAGAGTTGTAATACAAGTTAAGACCACTTCTGAAAGATGGTTTTAAATTAGGGTTACCAATGGTTTCATTTAATGGATCTGTGTTTACCCTAATTGGCTGAATCTGATCAATGCTGGGTTGATTGGTATTACCATAATAGCCGAAATACAGAGATTTTTGTTGAGAGAACCTGTATTGATAAGTAAATTGAGGGTTCCAGTTTGTAAAGTTTCTTTTAAAGGTTTTATCGGTATATGCATCGAATTGTTGAAACTTTACATCACTTACCTTGGTGCCAATATTTATTGTCGACTTATTTTTCTTGTAATTAAATGTTACTCCTCCCTGGTTTGAAAGCTGATCCAGGTCAAAGTTATTACTGAACTCTCTATCCAATTCATCATACGCTCCTGATGCGGTTTGGTTAAATGATTTGCGATCAGAATTGCTGTTGTTAATACCCAGGCCGTAGCTTAATGCAAGTGTTATTGTTTTAGATAACGGCTCGGTGTAAGTAATGTTAGAGTTAAATGTTTGATTGTGTGTATTGTTGGTTTTGAATTGATTTACCGATTCTGTTTGGGTTTTGTCGCCAAGTTCATTAAAGAATTCACTTGTCGAATTAAGATAGCCTTCAGTTTGGTTTTCATTTACTGCTTGTTTAACATTTACTGAGAGGGTTCTTCCTTTCTTTTTCAACTTTTTAGTCCATAAGGCACTTGCGTTGAATAATTTTTGGTCGCCATCATTGCTTAGCTCCCGGTCGGTCGAATTTTGTAATGAATTGTCTCCTCTTAAGGTTGATGAGATGAAGTTATCTCTTGTTTTACTGTTTTTTAATGTTCCATCAACCATTATTTTTAATGTTGAGGTTGTATCCAGCTTTATGGTATAGGTAAAGTCTGCTTTTTGCCTGAACATCATGTTGTCAAACTTTTGATGCGAACTGCTATTTGTAACGCCGTTAGACAAGTTGTTTTGAGTCAGGTTATCTCTTGTTCCCTCAACACCAATAGAGCCTATTTTGTAGTTTGAATTGATGGCATGTTTATCGCTATCCCATTTGTTTTCATAATGCAAACCACCGCTATGTGCTGATGGGATACCCTGCCCATTGTATTGTCCGTCAAAAGAGTCAAAATCGTCGTTATTTCCGTAGAAATATATTCCACCGTCATCGCTAAACTCCATATTATTGGACGAGCCTCCGTATTTGTCTCTATCTCCCCAGCCTAATCCGGTTTGGCCGGTATTTCCTGAGATGCCATATGCAGAGAACTTTTGCTTGCCCTTAAAGGCGTTAAACATGGCCTGGCTTTTATAGAATTTATCTGTGCCTAAGCCGCCTTCGACTTTCCCGAAGTAACCGTTTTTCTTGTCCTCCTTTAATTTTATGTTAATGGTTTTCGTTTTTTCACCATCGTCAATTCCTGTAAATGTGGCCTGGTCGCTTTTCTTGTCATAGAGCTGTACTTTATCGACCATGTCGGCACGGAGGTTTTTGGTTACCAATGTCGGGTCATCACCAAAAAACTCCTCGCCATCTACCAATACTTTTGGTACGGTTTGACCTTGCGCAGTAATTTTTCCGTCCTTATCGACCTGTATGCCTGGAAGTTGTTTAAGCAGGTCCTCGACTTTGTCGTTGGGTTGTATGGTAAAACTGGCCGCATTAAACTCCGTTGTGTCTCCTTTAATTTTAATGGCTGCGGCTTTTCCTTGTATTATCACTCCTTCAAGTAGGGTAGCCTTAAGGATTACCTTAATATCGCCAAAGTCTTTAGTTGATTTGGCAGAATCTAGTGCGAAATTTTCGATATAGTCGGCATAACCAGGGTAGGTTACCATTAAGATAAATTTTCCTGCTTTTAGGTTGTTTAAGGCAAACGTACCCTCGGGAGTTGCGCGGGTATACTTTACAAGTGTGGAATCTTTTTCATTTAATACTGTTATCGTTGTGTTTACCATCTTGTAAGTGGCAGCAGTATCTACTACAGAGCCCTTGATCGAATATTGGTTCTGCGCAAACAATAACATCGAACTGAACACCAGCAGGAGTGTTAGAGAGGTTAATTTCATATTAGGAGTTTTGTTGGGTACAAGATATAACTAAAAGTTTAGTAATGAAATTAGGGAATTGTTAAAGTTTGTTAAAGAATGTTAAAAGGCAGATTGTAACGCATTTTTTACCGATTAGGTTTAAGTAGTAAGTTCTTATTAACTTTGTAGCATGTCGAATTCTGAAAGCGCTAATCCTGCGGAACTTGCCGCTAGGTTTGTGAATTATACTTCTAAGCATATATTCCTTACGGGAAAAGCAGGAACGGGTAAAACAACATTTCTAAGAAGGTTAATTGAACTTACGCACAAGAAAGCTGTTATTGCTGCTCCTACAGGTATTGCTGCTATAAATGCAGCAGGTGTTACCATACATTCCTTGTTTCAGTTGCCTTTTGGAACTTATTTGCCAAAACAGCCAGATGCAGATGGAGACCATTATAATCAGCAATATAATACACCGAAATCTATTGTAAGGCATTTAAATATGACCGCAGCAAAGCGTAAGGTGATTATTGATATGGAGCTGCTGATTATTGACGAGGTGAGTATGTTGCGTGCTGATTTGCTGGATGCAATAGACATGATTTTACGTTATATCAGAAGAAACAATACGGCAAGTTTTGGTGGGGTTCAGGTGCTGTTTATTGGCGACCTGCATCAGTTACCCCCGGTTGTAAAATCGACCGAATGGAATTTACTTGGGCAGTTTTATAAAAGCGCTTATTTCTTTGATGCACTTGCTCTGCAAAACAATCCGCCGATATATATCGAGCTTGAAAAAATCTACAGGCAAGCTGATGAAGTCTTTATAAACCTGCTTAATAATTTACGCAATAATACTGTAATTGCGCAAGATGTAGCATTGCTTGAAAAATACTATAGGGCCGATTTTAAACCTTCGATAAACGAGAAGTATATTACGTTGACCACACATAATAATAAGGCCGATACGCTGAATAAGCAAAGCCTTGAAGAGCTAAAGGCAGCTTCGTATTTATATGTGGCAAAAGTTGAAGATGATTTTAGTGAGTATTCATATCCTGCGGAACATATTTTAGAGTTAAAGGTTGGCGCGCAGGTAATGTTTATTAAAAATGACCCAACTGGCGAACAACGTTTCTTTAATGGGAAAATAGCTGTTGTTACTGCGTTAAAAACTGACCTGATTGAAGTGCAGGCAGAAGGCAGCAACGAGAAGATCATTCTGGAGAAATATACCTGGAAGAATATAAAATATACTACTGATAAGGTTACAGGCGAAATTCATGAGGATTTGGCAGGTACTTTTACCCAGTACCCACTTAAGTTGGCTTGGGCAATTACAGTACACAAAAGTCAGGGTTTAACTTTTGAAAAGGCCATTATAGATATTGGGAATGCATTTGCGCCGGGACAGATTTATGTGGCGCTTTCTCGGCTCCGCTCATTAGACGGTTTGATTCTTACTTCCCTGATTTCCGGATCAGGCATCAGACAGGATCAAAATGTATCTTTCTTTTCAAGAAACAAGCAGGAGCCGGCCAGATTGGAAGCTCAGATTAAGGAAGAAAGTGATGCGTTTTTGCGTTCTTATCTATTGCAGTGTTTTGATTTGAATCCGCTTGATAATTATGTTTACGACCATGTACATTCTTACACCAAGGATATCAATAAATCTGCTAAGCAAAAGCACCATAAGTGGGCTGAACAGCTTTTAAAAGATTTGAGCGAGGTGAAGGCACATGCAAATAAATTTCTTGGACAAATACAGCGCTTGTCGCAAGTTAAAACAGAAGAAGGGCTGTCTGCATTATTTGACCGGACGGCTGCAGCCGAAAATTATTTTAATCCTTTATTGTCCGCGTTTTCAAAGAGGATCTTTGAACGGATGGAACTGGTAAAACAAGATAAACAGGTGGTGGCTTTTTTAACAGAGCTATTAGAGATGGAAGGTCTGTTTTATGAGCAGGTAAAGAAGATCAGTAAAGCGACCGCTTTATTAAAGGCAACCATAAATGGGGTAGAGTTTACCAAGAAGGATGTGAACGAGCTGATTGATCAGGCAAAGAGGGCATCTCAGATGGAAAAGGTATTTGCTATGCCTGGTAAGCTTGATTTTACAGAAAAGAAATCTAAGACCTCTAAACCGAAATCAGGTACTGGTAAGGCTAAGGTAGAAAAGGCACCTAAAGTTGATACCAAAGAGTTATCGCTTGTGCTATTAAAAGAAGGGAAAACCATAGCTGAAATTGCAGCCGAACGCAAAATGGTAATAGGCACTATTGAAGGGCATCTTGCACATTATGTTGCCAGACAAGAGGTCTCGGCTAAAGATATAATCGGGGCCAGGAAACTGGATAAGATACTGGATGCAATAACAGAGTTAAAAACTTTACAGATGAATCCTATTAGAGATTACCTGGGCCGGGATTATTCTTTCGGAGAAATTAAGATCGGTGTTGCAGCTCATTTGGCAGAGAGATAGTATTTGTTAAATACTAATCTCTCCCTCAAAAACTTGTTCGGCCGGGCCACACAAAAATACGTTGGTAAACTGTTTTCCATCGTAATCGAACTGGATTTTAAGATCTCCGCCAAGAACTTTAATTGGAGTTTCTATATGGCCAATTTGATGGTTGTGCTGAGCCATTGATAGTGCAACAGCAGTTACGCCAGTTCCACAGGCATAGGTTTCATCTTCTACCCCTCTCTCAAAAGTACGTACAAAGAGATGATCGCCTTTATCTTCTACGAAGTTTACATTGATTCCTTCTTTTTTATAAGTTTCGTTGTTTCTTATTGCCTTGCCGTTTTGATAAACATCGTAATCCTTTAAGTTTGGCATCTCTGCTACATAATGAGGAGATCCTGTATTTAAAACGTAAGCATCGCCATCTTTATTAATGATATCGATATCGATCATCTGAAGGTCTACCCAATTGCCTTCTTCTGAAATCTTGGCATAATGCGGTCCGTCAACTGCCAAAAAATCAGTCTCTTGATCAATTACACCCAGGTGTTTTGCAAATGCTACGATGCATCTTCCTCCGTTACCACACATACTGCCCAGGTTGCCGTCTGAATTGAAATAGAGCATTTCAAAATCGTAATCTGCATGGTTTTGTAAAAGCATTAAACCGTCTGCTCCGATACCAAAACGCCTGTTACAGAGTTGTAAAACAGCATTATTATCCGTATATTTAAAGGAAAGATCGCGATTATCAATCAGAATAAAATCGTTACCGGCTCCCTGGTATTTGAAGAAGTGAATGTTCATCTCTAATGCGTGGTGTTCATTTAACATTTTTTAACAGAATTCGTGACTTATTTCAGATGCAAATATCGTTGATATGGTATTAAATTTGACTAAATCAATGAAAAGAAAAACAATTGTAAGCAAATATGAGACTTGTATGAGTTTACGAAAGGAAATAAAATAAATTAATATATAAATGAAAAGAATAGGATTAATAGTGTTGGCTGCATTTATAGGTGGTGCGGCTGCAATTGGTGGCTACAAATTGTTAGAACCAAAAACTGCTCAATTATCGTTTCAAGATCAGCAAAAAGTACTTTTTGCAAGTAACTCTAAGGTGTCTTCGGCTGGAGCGGTTGATTTTGTTGAAGCGGCGGCTGCAGTTTCGCCTGCAGTAGTACATATCAGAACTTCATATTCAGGCGGTAGTGGTGAGTCATCTCCAATGGATATGTTTGATGAGTTTTTTGGTGGTGGGGGCAGAAGAATGCAACGCGCACCAAGGGCAGCTTCAGGTTCTGGGGTGATATTAACTCCAGACGGTTATATCGTTACCAATAATCACGTGGTAGAAAATGCCGATAAAATTGAGGTGGTGTTGTCTGACAGGCGTAAAGTGAGTGCCAAAGTGATTGGTAAAGATCCAAATACAGATTTGGCGCTTATAAAAGTAGATGCGACTGACTTGCCGGTTGTAAAAATGGGAAATTCTGACAATGTTCAAATTGGTGAATGGGTATTGGCTGTTGGGTTTCCTCTTGATTTACAAACAACTGTTACAGCTGGTATTGTAAGTGCAAAAGCGCGTAGTATAGGGATTTTAGCTAGAAATCAGGATCAGCCAACTCAGCAAGAGTATGATGAATACCAAAGAACAGGTAAACTACCTACACGTACAAACAGCAGTATTGAATCTTTTATTCAGACAGATGCGGCTATTAATCCTGGAAACAGTGGTGGTGCGTTGGTAAATGCAAATGGTGAGTTAATTGGTATTAATGCAGCTATAGCATCGCAAACTGGTACCAACGTTGGTTATGGCTTTGCTATTCCAATCAATCTTGCGAAAAAGATTCTTGACGATTTCAGGAAATTTGGTACAGTTAAACGTGGCTATATAGGTGTAATGTTTGCACCACTAGATGCGGATCAGGCTGAGAAATTCCAGATTAAAGAAAATACCGGACTTTATGTTACTGATGTAGTACCTAGTAGTGGAGCTGCGGCTGCAGGTTTGCAAAAAGGAGATATCATTAAAAAGGTTGAAGGATCTGTAATCTATGATTCACCTGACTTGCAGGAAAAAATTGGACGTTTGAGTCCTGGCGATAAAGTTCAGCTTACTTATTTAAGAGATGGGTCAGAGAAAAATGCTACCGTTACTCTGAAAGGAGATAATACAGGTGGTGTTTCAACTAAGACCGCTTCGACAGGAAAAGCGACAGGAGCTAGCATTGGTAAGCTTGGTGCTTCATTTGCCCCAGCCCCGGCAGCGTTAAAAACTAAGTATGGTGTTAAAAACGGAGTTGTGGTTACTGACATTCAAGAAGGTAAAGTATTTGATTCTATTGATGTTCCAAAAGGAATGTTGATCACAACTGTAAACGGGAAAGCAGTAAACAGTACGAAGGATGTAGAAGACGCATTGCCATCATCAAAAAATGGAATGACTACTATTTCAGGTGTTGGGCCAAATGGGAATTATACATTCAGTTTCTAAACTCATTTTTCTATAATTGGAACGGGGGATGGCGAAAGTTGTTCCCCGTTTTTTATTTATCATAATATTGTAATATTAGAATGTTTCTAAATAGTCGATTTGTATCTGAAATTAACATATTAATTCTTTTATTAAATACTTTTGCACAACAGAACTAAAATATAATTCTAATGGCTAGTTTCGGAAACGCTTTTTCCTCATCTATAGGAAAAAAATTAATAATGGGTATCACCGGCCTGTTCCTTATCTCATTCCTTGTCGTGCATTGTTTCATCAATTCACTGATTATTGTTAATGACGGTGGCTTAACCTTTAACATGGGCGCACATTTTATGGGCACCAACTGGATAATCCGCGCAATGGAAGTTGTGTTGTTTGCAGGCTTGCTTGCTCACATTGTTCAAGGATTTAGGCTTGTTTTTCAAAACCGTGCTGCAAGACCTGAAAGGTATGCAGTAAACAATGGTGCGGCTAATAGTAAATGGTACTCTCGCTCTATGGGTTTATTGGGAACATTATTGTTGATATTCCTGATCGTTCATATTTCTAAATTCTGGGTAATGTCTCGTTTTACGGGGATTCCTACGGTAGATGCAAACGGAAACCACGACCTATTTGCTGTAATGGTAGAAACGTTTAAAAATCCATGGTTAGTATTGCTTTATGTGCTGGCAATGGTTTCATTAGCTTATCACTTATTACATGGTTTTTCTTCTGCATTTCAGACATTAGGCTGGAACCATAAGAAATATACTCCGCTTATCAAAGGATTCGGTTTTTGGTTTTCAATCATTATTCCTTTGATTTTTGCATTGATGCCCATTGTGATGTATCTGGGCTATATTAATTAATTTTTGATCTTAAGTTTAAATAACATGGCAGAATTAAATGCTCATATACCCGAAGGAGAATTAACAGATAAATGGACTAAACTACGTTCTTCTATGCCATTGGTTAATCCGGCCAATAAAAGAAGCATCGAAATAATTGTAGTAGGTTCCGGACTTGCGGGTGCCTCTGCGGCAGCAACCCTTGCAGAAATGGGTTATAAGGTTAAGTGTTTTTGTTTTCAGGATTCGCCAAGAAGAGCACACTCTATTGCAGCTCAAGGTGGTATCAATGCGGCAAAAAATTATCAGAATGATGGTGATAGTACTTATCGCTTATTTTATGATACGATAAAAGGTGGTGATTACCGTGCCAGAGAGGCTAACGTACACCGTTTGGCTGAGGTAAGTGCTAATATTATAGATCAATGTGTGGCACAAGGTGTGCCGTTGGCAAGAGAATATGGTGGTTTGTTAGACAACCGTTCTTTTGGTGGTACACAAGTTCAAAGAACATTTTATGCTGCCGGACAAACCGGTCAGCAATTGCTTTTAGGAGCATATAGCGCTTTAGAGCGTCAGGTAGGTATGGGTAAAGTTGAAATGTTTACCCGTCATGAAATGCTCGAAGTTGTTGTAGTGGAAGGCAAAGCAAGAGGAATTATTGCCCGTAACTTACTTACCGGTGAGCTTGAGCGTCATTCTGGTCATGCTGTATTATTGTGCAGTGGTGGTTACGGAAACGTATTCTACTTGTCTACAAATGCAATGGGTAGTAACGTAACTGCAGCCTGGAAAGCCCACAAAAAAGGAGCTTTCTTTGGTAACCCATGTTACACTCAAATTCACCCTACTTGTATCCCGGTTTCAGGGGATCATCAGTCTAAACTGACCCTGATGTCTGAATCGTTACGTAACGATGGACGTATCTGGGTTCCTAAGAAAAAAGACGATCCTCGTAAGGCTTCAGAAATTCCGGAAGATGAAAGAGATTATTATTTAGAGCGCAGATACCCTGCTTTCGGTAACCTTGTTCCTCGTGATGTTGCATCGCGTGCTGCAAAAGAGCGTTGCGATGCCGGTTACGGTGTAGGTAATTCTAAGCTTGCTGTTTACCTTGACTTTAAAGCAAATACAGAGCGTTACGGCCGAATTGAGGCTAGTAAGCATAATATCCACAATCCGGATAAAGAAACCTGTATGAAATTAGGTCGTGAGGTAATCAAAGAAAAATATGGTAACCTGTTTGATATGTACGCGCAAATTACCGGAGAAGATCCTTATGAATTGCCGATGCGTATTTATCCTGCTGTTCACTATACTATGGGTGGTTTATGGGTAGATTATAACCTAATGACCACTGTACCGGGCTTATATGCTTTAGGTGAGGCTAATTTCTCAGATCACGGAGCGAACCGTTTAGGTGCTTCGGCATTAATGCAAGGTTTGGCTGATGGATATTTCGTTATCCCATATACTATTGGTGCTTATCTTTCAAAAGAACTGGCTACTAAACCAATTCCGCAAGATCACCCTGCGTTTGTAGAGGCTGAGGCAAGTGCCAAAGGGATTCTTGATAAGTTCTTGTCTATTAAAGGAACCAAATCTGTAGATCATTTCCATAAAAAGTTAGGAAAGATCATGTGGGAGAAATGTGGTATGGCGCGTAATGAAAAAGGTTTGAAAGAAGGTATTGCTGAAATTCAGCAGCTTCGTAAAGAGTTTTGGAGTGATTTACGTGTACCGGGTAGTGCAGATGAAATGAATCCTGAGCTTGAAAAAGCTGGCCGCGTGGCCGACTTTATTGAATTGGGTGAGTTGATGTGTATGGATGCATTGAACAGAAACGAATCATGCGGTGGTCACTTCCGGGAAGAGTATCAAACCGAAGAGGGAGAGGCATTACGTGATGATGAAAACTATGCTTACGTTGCTGCATGGGAATATAAAGGTGATGTAACTTTTGAACTTCATAAAGAAGAATTGAAGTTTGAAAATATCAAAGTTGCACAAAGAAGTTATAAATAGCTAAGTACTA
This sequence comes from uncultured Pedobacter sp., assembly GCF_946479715.1. The sequence goes on from NZ_CAMLHF010000023.1 coordinate 37,602, forward strand.
AAATCTCAATATTATGAGTACAGGAAATATGAATTTAACGCTTAAAATCTGGCGTCAAAAGAATAACAAAGCCAAAGGCAGTTTGGTAGATTACAAAATATCAGAAGTATCACCTGATATGTCTTTCTTAGAAATGTTCGACGTACTGAACGAAGACCTGGTTGCTAAAGGTGAGGAGCCGGTTGTTTTTGATCATGACTGCAGGGAAGGAATTTGTGGGGCATGTTCTATGTTCATCAACGGAAGACCACACGGACCAAAAGAAGGTATCACTACCTGTCAGTTGCACATGCGTTCATTTAAAGATGGAGATACTATTGTTGTTGAGCCATGGCGTGCAAAGGCTTTTCCGGTAATAAAAGATTTGATGGTAGATCGTACTGCATTCGATAGAATCATTGCTTCTGGAGGCTTTATATCGGTAAACACGGGTAATGCACAGGATGCGAACAATCTTCCTATTCCTAAAGTTCAGGCAGATTCAGCTTTTGAAGCTGCAGCTTGTATAGGTTGTGGTGCTTGTGTTGCTACCTGTAAAAATGCTTCCGCAATGTTATTTGTATCTGCAAAAATATCTCAGTTGGCACAATTGCCTCAGGGACAGCCAGAACGTTATCGCAGGGTTCAGAGTATGGTTGCTCAGATGGATGCTGAAGGTTTTGGTAACTGTACCAATACCGGTGCATGTGAAGCAGAGTGCCCTAAAGGAATATCATTAGAGAATATCGCACGCATGAATAGAGATTTTTATTCTGCAAAATTTGTATCTGAGGAATCTATTTAATAGATTTATCTAACGAGACAAGGGTATTACACACAAAACCCCGGCTATTTTAGCTGGGGTTTTGTGTGTAATGGAGCGTTGAGAGTGTATTAATTCTTCTTTTCTTTTGTTTCTTTCTTCTTTAGATCAGCGGCCTGTTTAACTTTAGTAGTAATTTTTATTACTCCATCTTTACCCGCGTCACCGTATAGTGCTGTTGCTGATTTATCTTTTAATACTTCAATTGAGGCGATGTCATTTGGATTTAGGCTTGATAATTTAGATGCATCTTGTTTTTCACCATCGATAACATATAGTGGTTTTGCATCACCGCCACCAATAGTTAACTTATTATCTTTGATTTGTATTCCTTGTACTTTTCCTTGGGTAACGACAGATTTAGGCTCACTTAATGAAAAGCTTATAGGAATGTTATATTTCACCCTCACATTCTGACCGTCCTGAACTCCTGGGATCCATTTTGGACTCTCTTCCATAACTCTAACTGCTTCCTCATCTGTACCGGCACCGAGTTTTCTGTCTACTTTAACGTCGGTCAATTCACCATCTGTTTCAACAATAAAGCTTAGAAATACCTTACCTTGTATATTGTTTTTTTGTGCTTCTTGTGGATATTTAACAGTTTTCTTTAGGTATTCGTAAAATTTCTCCATCCCTCCAGGAAATGACGGTTGCTTATCTAAGGATACAAAATCGTATACTTTTGAATCGTCATTGTTCGAGGATGACGATTTCTTTAAATACCCTCCGATTACTACTTGCGGTAATGCAATGTAATCTTTTAAAACAGCAAGATCTTGATTTTTAACTTCTATATGAGTTTGTTGGGTAGCATCGTCAATCAGTTTAAATTGGGCATTAAAAGTATATTTACCGTCAGGGATGTTTTTAAATTTTGGATACGAGAGAATGGCTCTCATTACTTCTGTGTCACAACCTGAGCCTAGACTTGTTGCTGCGCTTACTTCTTCTGCTTCTCCATTTTTAACGATGAATTTGATTTGGCTATTACCTTGTACTTTTGATTCGTATGCAGCTGAAGGATATCTGATGGTTCTTTTAAGATGGTTGTAAAAATCTGTCCAGTCAGTATCTGCCTTTGTGTCTGAAGTTTTGCTTGTTGCAACAGCTTTTTGGAGAACTTCATCTGTACTTTTATTTGAACGTGGTTTAACCGGATCTTTTATAGCATCTGTTATGGCTTCCTTAACTACGTTTAAAGGTTTTTCCAAGGGAATTTCTTCAGCCACCTTTTTTATTTTTTCATTATTTCTGATTGTTGCCGAAGACATAATCAGGGTAACTGCAAATAGCGGAACAAACATCCCGTATTTTAGCATTGCAGTTTTTCTGGATCTTTGTTTATGTAACATGTAAATTCTTTTTTTAATTAATGATTTATTAAAAAAACTGTTTGTGAGGGCATTTGCAGAAACGCCAAATGCGCTGCTTAATAGTAATAATGCATACTGTTCTTTATCTCCCTGATAGGTTGCGGCTTCTTCATCGGCCAGATATTCATGGATGTGCTTAACCGTTGTCTTATAGAAATAGATTACGGGATTAAACCATGTGATTATTCCTACTACTTCGAAAAAGAGTACATCAAGCGTATGCCATTGTCGGATGTGAATTTCCTCGTGTTTTTGAATGGTTTGAACCTGAGGTAGGTTTTGGTCAATAACCTTTTTCTTAAAAAAGGAAAATGCTGATCCGCTTTTTTTTCTTTTTAGTAAGACCTGTACAGAAATAAGCTGAAAGATAAATTTGCCAACGAAGAATAAAGTGCCTGTAAGGTAAATATACACCAGCGTATTGCCTAGATTAAAGCTGTTGGCATCATCTTTTACGACTGCCATTTGAGTGATAAAATCATTGATTTGAACAACTCCAGTATATACCGGTTGAGCGGCAGGTTGTGTAGTAAACCATTCAAATCTTAAAAACGGTATTGCAAGAGATAATATTCCGGCAGCAACCAGATAAATTCTATTCCATAAAAAATAAGTTTCCTTGTCTAACAATAACTTATAAAAGCCATAAAATACAAC
>NZ_CAMLHF010000024.1 GCF_946479715.1 uncultured Pedobacter sp.
TGATCCTTAATGTTCAAAGAAACTTTCTATAAGGTATGAAAAAATATCAGTCTATCAAAGATTATACCTGGCAATGAATTCCTTCCGAGAAATCATATGTAGATAAGGATAATTTCCAGATAGCTGCTGTCGTTGCTTTAGCTGGTAAAGAAAGTGTCCTCCCAAATCAACAATAATGGGACATTTTGACTGGTGCCACACACGATGTGGATGTTTCCAGCAAAAGGAATAGTAGTGGCTGGTTAGCGGTATATTCTTCAGTTCAGGATGGTAGAAATTTAATATTTTAGGATACCCTTTTCTTCCCAACAAGTCAGACTTTCTGATCATACAAAGATGATCGTTATGGCAAAACTCAAAGTCGGCAAGTTTGGGGTGGTCCACATCTGGTAAATGCTTCAAAATACGGAAGCCCTTGAATTTTTTTCCATTCAATACCCATATCAATTTCGGATAAAAAGCTTCCCTGCTTTCCAATTCTTCAATACAGATAGGCGAATTCTGGAATTCAAGGGTTGTTCCACACGGCGTGTATATATCAGCCCGATGCTGTTGCTCCGTAACCTCATCCCAAAAGCAGACTTCCCTGAATGAGGGAGGAAAAGCCATTTTCCAACTCCTATGCCAAGGCGTTTCCCCGTATGATCGCAATAGCTGTTTTTCCTGATGGACAATGACAGGTTGGGATGTAATTTTCTCAGGAAATACTAAAGCATTGAGAATCATAAAAAGAAAATGCCTTAAATTTTAGCAGGCGCTCAAACTTAAACTAATAATATTAGTATTCAAAAAAAATAATAAAAAATCAGAAATTTTATAATCATCAAATAATCCTGACTTTAAGTGGAGAGATGGGCTTATAGGTTATCCAAATACCTTTTTGGCTTTGTTAATCGCAGCTGTCAAATCAATGCCTTTTCCTAAGGCACCTTTAAAGAGGTCACCAGTTTCTTTTACCCTATCCACTGCATTGAAGATCGTAAAATCATCCATGGTCATACCAGCTTTGACCTCCTCCCACGCCAGAGGCATGGAAACAGTTGCACCTGGTTTTGGCCTAAGTGAATACGGACAGGCAATAGTAGCCCCTGGTCTGTTCTGCAGAAAATCCAGATACATTTTTCCTTTACGATTAGCGACCATTCTTTCTAATGTGGTAAACTCAGGAACCTGCTGATGCACCAAATTGACAATAATCCTGGCAAACATTTGAGACTGGTCATAGTTGTATTTTGCTGCAAGAGGGATATAAATGTGCATACCGGTAGAGCCGGAGGTCTTTACATAACATGGTATTTCAATTTGATCCAAAACTTCCTTCACCATTTGCGCTACCTTGATTACCTGATTGAATGTATTCTTATCCGGATCCAGATCAATCACACAATAGTCCGGATTGTCTGGAGACTGACTCCTGGAAAACCAGGGATTCATTTCTATACACCCCAACGATGCCATCCAAAGTAAGGCTGCTTCATCGTTCCCCAACAGATATTGTTTATGTTCACCATCGCCTGTTGTATAAGGAAATGTATCGGCCCAATCAGGCGCGATCTCTTTAACGTCTTTCTGGTAAAAACCTTTGCTATGAATTCCACCTGGAAAACGATTTAATGACATCGGTCTGTCTTTTAAATAAGGAAGGATATAATCAGCCACCTGATAATAGTAATTAAACATTTCTCTTTTGGATACTCCATCTTCAGGCCAGTAAAGCTTGCTTAAATGCGTAAATTTCAATTCATGACCTTTTACTTTTCGTACCTGAGTTTCATCTTTGGGATTAAGCAACATTTTACGTCCTGCCGCCTTTGGGGGCTTGATAGTGTTATCTTTCATATCTTTCTCTACTATAGCTTTGGTCTTTATCTCAGTTTCTCTGATCACTTCCTTAGCTTTTTTATCAACGCGCATGCCTTGGAAAGATGGGTGGCGGAATACACCATCATCTGTCACCTCTGTAAAGGCGATCTCACAAACCAGTTCTGGTTTAAGCCAGGTGACTTTGATTTTGGATGGATTGGGTCTGAAGCGAGAAGGCTTATTGACATCAGGGATTTCAGAAAATGGACTTTTATTGGTAGTCAATGGCCGGAATTGTGCCATCATTTCTTTTTGGGCCTGTTCATTAAAGCCTGTGCCCACCTTGCCAACGTAATGCAAATGACCGTTTTCATACACTCCTAATAATAGGGAACTAAATTGCTTGGGCGTATTATCGTTTTTTGTAAATCCGGCAACAACCACCTCCTGACGTTTATTGATTTTAATCTTTAACCAATCTTTAGAACGGTTATTTTTAGTATAAAGACTATTTACTTTTTTAGCAATAATACCTTCCAAACCCATTTTAATGGCCACGTTAAAGAACTCGGTGCCGGATGCCTTAAAGATCTGACTTAGCCTGACCCGATCGTCATCCTGAGGCAAGACTTCGGCTAACATAGCCTGACGTGCACCGAGCGGAAGCTCAGTTAATTCTTTGCCCTCATACCATAAGAGATCAAATACGTAATAGACCAGTTCACCATCGGCCTCACTATGCCAGTTTTGAAGCGCCCCGAAATTAGAAATTCCTTTGTCGTTAATTACCAGAATTTCCCCATCCACCACCATGTCGCGTTTCCAACTTTGTAGTATTTGGAAAATGGGATAAAACTGTTCGTTAAATTGTTTATTGTTTCTTGAAAGTAGTTGTACATCGCCATTTTTCATACAAAAGCCCAATGCCCTATAGCCATCCCATTTAACCTCATATATCCAATCGGGATCATCAAAAGGTTCATCTACAAGGGTAGCAAGCATAGGCTTCATGCCAATTGGGATTTTGGATTTCCTGCCTTTTTTCAACAACGCTTTAATCTCAGGTGAAATTTCAGTTGAGATTATTTGCTCATGGCCATGTTGCCAAACCTTATCGCTCGTTTTTTCTATTTGCTTAATTGTCTTTTCCGAAAGCACTGATTTATCTTTTTTAGTAACATCGATTACCGAAGCGTACTCATCCTTATGTTTGATCAGTAGCCATCCATTCTCTCCCATGCCGTTGGTCTTCACCAGTGCATATTCTCCTTTTAATTTATTGCCATGAAGCATTATTTTGAGTGAACCGGAATGTAATTGTTTCAATAAATGTTTTTCCTGCGCCTTTTTGCCTCTGATCTTTTCTATAGGTTCGTAAGTTCCCTCATCCCAAATAATTACTGTACCCCCACCATACTCACCCTTAGGAATAATACCTTCGAAATTCTTGTAATCAAAAGGATGATCTTCTACCATCATGGCAAGACGTTTGGTCTTTGGATCTGTTGAGGGACCTTTAGGAACAGCCCAACTTTTTAGCACACCATCCATTTCCAGGCGGAAGTCGTAATGCAGGCGCGTAGCATTGTGTTTTTGAATTACAAACTGAAGTTTTCCTGAAGCTTTCGCTTTACCCGATTTAGGCTCAGTTGTTTTATTAAAATCACGTTTTTTATTATACTCCTTCAAGCTCATGATATAGGGTACTATATCTCTAATTGACTGGTTCGTTTTGAAATTGTTTTGGATACCACAGTTTTTTGTTTACCCCAGTCCCTGTCTTCTTTAAAATCCTCATCAGGATGAAAGTAATAATCATGTTGTTTGAAAGTTTTCCCGGATTTTTGAATCTCTAGTTTTTCCTGTGGCTCAATGTTAATTCTTTCCATAAGTATCAGTTTTTTTATTACTTATAGAAAACACACATATCTCCGTATTGTTTAAATATCTTTAAACTGCTGTAAAATGCAAATAATCAGGTGTTTGTTTTCGTGGTTTGAGTTTTTAACAGGTCATATATAAATATAATATACACCAGAGAATATGCTTGGTCCTGACGCCAGTGTATATACAGAAGTAAACGAAGTACGCCCAAGACCAGGGATTAATATGTCCGCACTCCCAGCCGGACTTAACCAGGATGAAATGAGAGCGCGTATCAGGCACGAACGGCGTGTGGAGCTTGCTCTTGAGGGATCGCGTTACTTTGACTTACTATTTGATCTTCTACATTAAGATTAATAGTAAGGTGTTATCGAAACAGGACCAATAAGTCCCGAGGGCATAACTCCCCAGGTCGAAGTGTCAAAATCCTTATAATTAATATTCACAAAATTAATCTCATGATAATTCTTCCATTTGATTTTCTTAATATCCATATCTCTGATACGGTTAGCCATCAAATTCACGACTTCGATTTTAATCGTATTTTCACCAGGGATCAGAAATTTTCCTATACGGGCCTGAAAGGGAATGCTCCATATGACGCCAACTTCCTGTCCGTTTATCCATACCCGGGCACTTTCGTTTACCGTTCCTAAATCCAATACATATTCTTGTGCAGACTTTGATTCTATGTTAAAGACTGAAGAATATACCCCTGTCCCTGCAAATGCAATTGACTTTGGGTCACCTGAATCAGTCCATGAACGTAAAGTGTTTAATATTTGATCTCGAGGTAATTCAGGGCCTCCCTTGGCAAAATGAAGAATCCATTGCTTATTAAGGGCTATTGCTTTTTCTGGCTTGTCCAAATATACCCAAGAGGCATCTTTTGTTTTAGGGCTCTTCTCAACTCTTAAAAAAAGAGTTTGGCCTGAACTTACCTGAATCCGCACTTTGTTTTCTTTTTTGGCTGCGGTCCCGATAACCCCCGTCTGGGGGTCAAGGATAGTGATATGCCCTTTTTCATTAAGTGAAAGGGTCGTATCAATTAGTTTGGAACTGTGATTTACTAAATAATAATAATATTTTCCGGATGCAATTTGCCTTCTGATAAACTCCAAACCTGAATCGACAAGTGTTTCTCTTTTGATTTTATTGAAGTTTAAAATTCCTTCAATATCCTTTCCAAGGAAAATTATGCCTTTTCCGGTAACATATTGTTTAAAGCCGGGGGCTGAGTTCTTGAATGTTAGTTTTGAAAGACTTGCATTCAGCCGTCTTCTTCGCTCTTCCAAATCAGATAAACCGGGGACATCCTTGGGCAACTGCTGAAAAATGATTGTAGCTCCATTGTAAGCTAAGCTGATGATTTTGTCTAGCGTCTCAGGACTTATTATTTCACATTCAGGAACTATTAATGTTTTATAGCCTGGTCCATTTTCTGATGTACTGAGTAGCTTATTGTTGACCGTTGTTTTCCTTAATAGCCTGTCTGAGGCAAAGTCAAATGAATAACCGATTTTTGAAAGCTGTTTTGACAACTTATAAAATGAGGTTGGATGTAACCATTTATCTACATCATGAACTTTTAAGGCCATATCCATACCGTTTGAATTATTCCAAATATCATAAATGGGCCAATAAATAAGCAACTCATTGTCTGATTTTCCACTTTGTAATATTGACTGACATCTGGCTATATAATCGTTTAAACCTTTTACGTGTGGCCACAGGCTATTATTTGGATTCATTTCCGCCGAGGCATAGAATAACCATCCAGGCCATGGAATATCCGATGGGGAGTTTGTTGTTCCATGATAAAATATATGGTTGACACCGGAAAGAAATAGTTGCTCAACCTCGGGCTTGCACTGCGAAAAAGAAGTTTTAAAATGCTCGGTAAGCCATGTGAAGGTTTCTGAGGAAGTTAATGTTTTGCCACCTGTATGCGCTGCTGAGGAAGCAAATTTGCTCATTATTGGATCCGGGTCAACGTTTCTAATATCGCCCGAATCTCTGCGGAGGCCGACGATGGGAAAATAGCTGGAACCAAAGATCTCTGTTTCTGGAATATCTACCGCGCCATAAAGATCAAGCAGATTCCCAGGGGAACCATGAGATTGGTTTTTTGTTAAGGATTTGAGTTCATGGGCCCAATTTGTCCAATTTTGAGTGAAGTTTTCAAGTAAAAGTTCATCCATCGTTTCACGGTAATCTGACTTCAGGCGTGCGACGGTTTCTCTTGTGTTGTCGTTGTTTCCACTGTCTACAAGTTCGCGAATGTAATTTTCCAGATCATATCCCCGGGCTTTTTTGAAATGAGCTAAGAATGTTGGCGTCCAGGTAGCGCCATATACTTCATAGCTATCATTAAAAAAAGCCCTCACTCCCTGGTGTCTTTTCCCAAAAGCATCCGTAAATCTTTTGAGGTAAACATTAACTGAATTGTTATCGAGATGATCTAAGGTAAATCCCTCGCCTCCAGGTGCTGCACGCTTAACTTTTTGATGTGTTTTACCTGCAAAAGCAGCATAAATTTCCCAACGTCCTGAGGTGGGAGACCAGTTTAGTAATTTGTTAGATTGTACAAGAGAAAGCAAGTTCAGTATCTCGCCGCTGGCACCATAAGCCGTTAAGGCTTGCAGTTTTGCAAGGTCCTGTCCATCTTCTTTAACCGTAATTGGCTCATTTAGCTTTTCTCCTGTATTTAAGATGAATTTACGGGTAATGAGTTTTGTAGCTGCATTTTCAGGCTTTATCTGGGGACCTCCGAAAGGCCAGCCAGTACCGGTATTCATATCTACTCCCATTCTCAGTGAATTTGCCTTAGTAACAGTGAAATGAAGTGCTGATATCCATTCAGGAGAAAGAAAATTGATATACTTGTTCTCAAACCCCACTGCCCCGTAAATAGGCGTAATTTCTACACCTCCAAGCCCAGCCTGGCTGTACTGTTGCAAAGCCAATTCAATATCTTTATCGTTTACTGCATTCCCCATCCACCACCATCTTGTCCAGGGTTTCATTTGATTTTCTATAATCGGCCAACCTGTGGATTTTTTAATTCCAGAAGTTTGCGCCTCTGCAAGATTAAAACTCAGCGTACATAAAAAAGTAAAAAGAATAAATATTTTGCTTTGCATCTGATGGTAATTTGATTAAAAAACTTGTTAATAGAAATAGTTATTCTAAAACTCTTTATCCATGCCTCTAGTAATTACACTTCGTTAAAGTAAAAATTTTACACAAAATCATCAAAATAACTGGTTTCTTTTGTCACATATCCATAAGTTTGGTTAACCAAAGAATATACCTTAATGATGAGAACACAGATCAATGCAGTTACTATTGCAGCTCAAGACTTGCTTAAACTTAAAACCTTTTACATAGATACCTTTGGATGGGAAATCCAGTCGGAAAGCACGGATATTGTTATGTTTAGGCTCAAGCATGGTTTGTTGCTAAGCATTTACAAAGCTGAAGACCACGCTCGTTATTTAGGTAGTGAACCAATTACAACGGAAATCCTACCTAAAACTTACCTTACCATTTATACGGGATCTTTAAAAGAAACTGATGAGTTGTTTATGGAGCTGGAAAGCAAACAGGTTAATATTGTTAAAAAACCAGCAAAAGTATTTTGGGGTGGTTATGCTGGAATTATAACCGACCCAGAACACAACTATTGGGAGATCTGCTTTAATCCATTCATTTAATTATAGATGTCATTAACTTTAAGGATATACTTAATATTTTATGGGTTTCCTAAAAAATTGCTAAAAAAATAGTTAATCTATTCCTTTTGGAATTATATTATAAATAATTGATATGTAAATAATTGAATATTATTAATGTAATTAATTGTTGAGGTTAATTCGAAAACCTTACTTCTTTGTCTTTAATCAGATGTAGAGATAAAAATTATCGTTATATGAGTATTTGGCTAGCAGTATGCATCGAGCATATTGATATGAAACTCCTCATACCATTTGTTTTCATGAGGCGCTAAGACCTCATAAATGATATCCTGAGTTCCTATTAAGAAGAACTTAATTAAAATATTCAGTATCATTTTGTTCTTGGATCCAGCAATTCAAGTAATTTATTCTGTAAATCAACACCCCGTAATCCTTTAGCAACTATCTTTCCTGAGGGATCTATTAAAAAATTACTCGGTATAGACCTCACACCGTATAATTTAGCGACTTCATTATCCCAATACTTAAGATCTGAAACATGTTCCCACGTCAATTTATCATCTTCAATTGCTTTTAACCAGGCATCCTTTTTACCTGGTTGATCCAATGAAACACCCAAGACAGTAAATCCTTTGTCTTTGAATTTTTCATAAGCTGCAACCAGATTAGGGTTTTCACGACGACAAGGCCCACACCAAGAGGCCCAGAAATCTAACAAAACATATTTCCCTTTAAAGTCCGAGAGCTTAACTGGTTTATCATAAATATTATTCTGGGTAAATTCAGGGGCCTGTAAACCAATTTTAGTCCTTTTAGCAGCAGCAAATAGAACTCCAACTTGCTGTCCATTATAAGTTTGACGAATTCCAGATGAGAGGTTTTGATATGCTTTTTCCGCCTCACTTTGTAATGTTTCATCAGAAGCCAGTTGTGAAAGTACTGTTAGACTAACAAACGAATTTGGATGTCTATTTGCAAAGTCCAGATATATAGGAAATAACTCAGCGGAAGTATTGTCATAGCGCTTATAGAATCCTTCAAGGAAGGTTTCATCTTTTTTCTGTTCGACAGTGAATCTCGCATATTCTTCTCCAAGCGAAGTAAGTTTATCTTGCACTTTTTTTGACGCTGCTTTAAGTAAATAATTATCTGCATTAACTTTTGATCCATTGATCAGGGAGTGCTTCAATGAGTCAGTACCGGTAAGTTTTATGTTTCCAGGTTCGATATAAAATGACAGTACATCTACCCTATTTCCCTTAATCACATCTTTTCTGTAAAGCGTACTTCTTGAGGGATCTTTAATACTTCCATTAAAATTAAATTTTCCATTAGTAACTATTGCTGAGTCTGAGTTACTTTTCCCGTCGACACTGTAAGTAAGAAAAAGTTTTTCTCCTGTTCGGAGTCCTTTAATCGCTCCACTAAACGTAAATGGTTGCTGAGCAACAGCTGTGAGAGGCAATATGCCCGCAATAAGTAATAATATTTTTTTCATATTAATTGTTCAACTAAGTTTATTATGAACAAATATAAATAAATACTACTAAATTACTAGACTTTATTAAAACTTCTCTTTAAATAGAGAAGTTTGGATTTAAAGATCCTTAAACTATTTATCGTAATGGCGGAAAAGGTCCGTTTCATAATTTTCGGCCATGGGTTGATCATGGTTATACTTCGGGCTATTCTTTACTGCCTCTACCGAAACATCCACCTCAACCGACGAATCTGCCCAACTAACCTCTTTTATCCATTCGGGTGAAAGCAGAACTTTTTTTCCGGGAAACCAGCTGCCAGTATCCACAATAAGAAAACGGATTCTCCAATGCGCATCGACAATAATATCGTTTACATCACCTATCTCTCCATCAATGGCATGAATGTGATATCCTTTCACTTCGCTGATGCTACGCAAGTGAGGATCTCCCGGTTCTTTTTTATTACGCGCTGCGATGGATGCTTCTAAAGGTACTCTGGATTCAATCATTCCCGCCATACCCAGTTGTCCATAAAATCCTCCGCCTGTAGGATCGCCATATGGCCATTCATAGTGGCTGTATAAGGCGAGCTCCTGCTGGCGCGATACTGGCTTTTCTGTATCTATGTCGGGGCTGTCTTTAATCTGTTGCTTGGTGAGTTTAATCGGGAAAGACTTGTTTTTCCAATCCGGATCGTTTAAGGCTTCTGGAGAAATAAGTACTTTACGATTCATTAACCAGCCACCTGTTTTTACAATGAGGTAACGTATGGTCCAGGTTTCATCATCAAAATAGAACTCATCAACTTTTCCAATTTCTCCGTCGGTAGCACCCATAGTGAAACCGATCAGACTTTTTATATTATGTAGCATAATTTTAATAATTAGAATTCAATAACTATCTCATTTTATAAAACAATCCAGGTTTGGATTTGTTCAAGCTGGGTTGAATCATAAAAATCTGTATATTGAATAGATTTTAAATAACCTGATATGAAACTTCTCAAACTCCTGCCGATGCTTTTGTTAGGAATATTAGCCCTGAGCTTTACCATCCAAAAGCCCTCATCCTGGCAAACGCTTTTTAATGGAAAAGACCTGAAAGGATGGGATACCTACCTGGCTCCTGATTATGACGACGCAGGTAAACCCATCACAGGCATACCTATTGGTTTAAATAATGACCCTAAGAGGGTATTTACAGTTCTAAAACAAGATGAAGAAAATGTCATTCGCATTTCAGGTGAAAGCTGGGGTGCAATCTCCACTAAAAAAGAATATGAAAATTACCACTTACAACTACAATTTAAATGGGGGAAACTGAAATGGGGGCAAAAAAAGAATTCGAATAAAGACAGCGGATTGCTATATCATTCGGTGGGTAAATATGGCGCTGATTACGGGTCCTGGATGCGTTCACAAGAATTTCAGATTGATGAAGGTAACTGTGGCGATTATTGGGGAGTTGCTGGTGGTGCAGCAGATATCCCTGCAATCAAAGAAGGGAATAATTATATTTACCGTCCGGAAGGAAAACTTATTACCTTCCGAGAAGATAGCCAGACCGGTAGATTTTGTAAAAAAGGGAGTGATGCAGAAAGACCATCAGGTGAATGGAACACAGTTGATTTATACTGTTATGGCGATACCAGCATCCATGTAATGAATGGTAAAGTAATGATGGTCCTTTACCACAACAAGCAAATCGATAGTGGAAAAGAACTATCACTAAGAAAAGGAAAAATTCAAATACAATCGGAAGGTGCAGAAGTATATTATAAAGGAATAAAGATTCAGCAAATAAGCAGTTTACCAGCAACACTCTTGAAATAAAATATGCACTATGGCTAAATTTAAAACGTAAAAGTGATTAACGAAGAACTATACCTCTCAACATTTAAAACTACTATTGGGAATTACCATAGAATTTCTGAAGAATCATTTTCACTACTCGTATCTCTAATCCGTATACAGACTATTAATAAAAATGAATTCTTATTAAAAGAAGGACAGATATCCAGGTCATTATACTTTGTCTGTAAAGGAGCGATTATCGCGTATTTTAGTGATGTGCAGGGGAATACTTACAATAAAAATATTTTTCTGGAGCGGCAATTTGCAGGTTCGACCGTTTCCGCATTGCTAAAAATTCCCTCCCAATTTACATTACAGGCAATAGAAGACAGCACACTCATTGCGATCAATCATGAAAAATACAAAGAACTTATTGAGCAACAGGACGATTTGAAAAATTTCTATATTGCTTATCTCGAAAAAAATTGGGTTATAGATAAGGAACAGCGAGAGGTATCTATCGTAATGGAAACTGCCAGCGTCCGTTACTTAAAAATGCTGGCAAAACATCCAGGTATTGACAAAAGGATCCCATTACAGCATATCGCTTCTCATTTAGGAATTACGCCAACTCAGCTTAGCAGAATCCGAAAGGAAATAAAAAACAAATAGACCAATCAACATATGTAAAGTGAAATAGAAAAACATCAATCTAACTTTGCCATATGAATCAACAATTAGTCTCCATAGCCGCATTTTTGGGTGGTATTTTTTTAGCTATTCAAGCAGGGTTTAATGCACATCTAGGTGTTTTGCTTAAAAAACCGCTACTAGCTACTATAGCTACATCCTTCAGTAGTCTGCTTTTTGCCTCAGTTTTTGTTTTATTGATTTCAAGCGAAGTCCCAAACACCAGCCTTCTTAAAAAAGTTCCCTGGTATTTATGGTTTACAGGAGGTCTTTTCAGTGTAGTCGGAATTTCCCTTTATTTTTACAGTATTCCCAAGTTAGGGCTTTCTAAAATGATCTCATTAGGATTATGTGGCCAACTTATTTTTTCAGCTATTGCTACACACTTTGGTTGGCTAAATTTACCATTGGAGCCAATGACCGTAAAAAAGGCAATTGGAATTATGGCCATGATAACCGGTATATTACTCATCAATTCAAAATAAACACTATGAATGAACATGCCCTGCTCAACATCAAAAACTTAATTACGCTCTGGGAAAAGGCCAGTAGCCCGTTCAATGGACTTTTTACCGGTGAACAGTTTAGTTATGTTTGTATTCCAAATTCGGACTGGCCAAATCGTGTCTGGCTGAAGCAACAATTAGATGGATCAGCCTTAAAAGAAATTCTGGAAATTATCACTTTCTCTCCCATTATTTTGTCGTTTTCGTATTGGGATGATCCAGAAAGTACCACATACAAATTAGTCGAACAATGTGGATTCGAGCAAAAGTCAGTACAAATTGGAATGTCCATGCGGCTTGGTCAAAAGTTTAAAGAAGAGAAACGGTTAACTTTTGAACAGGTAAATCAGCGTGAACAAGCAAAAATCTGGACAGATTTATATCCCCAATCTTTTAAATATCATATTAATCCAGAAATACTAATCGAAACATGTAATCAAATAACCTATTATATCATTTATTTGGATAAAACTCCGATAGGCACAGTTCTTACCATGCAGACGGAAAATGCAATTGGTATACACGGGCTGGGAATTATTCCACAAATGAGGAAAAGAGGATTTGCTGAAGAAACGATGGCATACATCCTAAATAAAGCCATAGACAATCAATTAACATATTCTTATTTGCAAGCTTCAGAATTAGGTAAAAACATATATTTGAACATGGGATTTACCGTAGACTTTACAATGAGAAACTACATTAAGCAATTGCCGGCAATCTGAATTTAGGTCTCCAAACTATTTGATGGCTTTAAAGCGAGCCAGTGGTGCCATTCTGGCTTTGTTTAAAGATAAATCATCGCCGTTAAGGCTATAATTATCAGCGGAGATTAAGGCTTTGCCCAGACCATTTTCAATCTCCATATTTTCACAAGCCATCATAGTGGACATTCCCTGTGAAAATTTTATCTTTCCATTGTCTAGTAATTTAAACTCACCACCCATTCCATTACAGCCTCCTGATGCAGAATAACGGCCATCACTTTTTTGAAGTAAGATAAATGGTTCTTTGCCATTTATCTTATCTGCAACCGGTTTCCCTGCAAGTTCAACTAACTTCCATTTACGATCTGTAATTTGACTGGTTTCTATCCTGTCTTTATCAGTTTGAGATAAAGATGTTTTTTTAAAAATACTACATGCAGCTAGAGAAAGCAGGCACAATGCAAAGATTAAGTATTGAGTTGGTTTCATACCGATCTGGATTTTCAATTATAAACAAATAACGTTCAAAAATATCTATTTTAAAAGAGAATTATTTTAAAAAAATGTCTCTTGCCACTTATGTTCTATACTTTTGTAGAAAGTTTTTGTATGACTATTCTTTATCAAAGCCAAAATATCCTTATTCGTGAATTTGTACCTGAAGACAAAAAAATGTTCGTCCAGCTTTTTGAAGATGAGGAAGTTATCCGGTACATTCCTCAACGCTCAGCAGCACAATACCTGGAATTGTTTGACAGCACGATAGCCGATTACAGCAAAGGCCCGTTAGGCCGATGGGGAATATTCGATATCCATACCCAAGATTTTATAGGTATGTATCTTACACGACATTTTGAATACGTGGCAGATCAGGTTGAGATTGGATATGTTTTGGCTAAAAAGTACTGGGGAAAAGGTATAGCCAGCGAAGCGAGCAGCGCTTTAATTGACTATTGCTTTAGACATACGGATACCAATCAGGTAGTTGCCGTAACAGATCTGGACAATTTAGGTTCACAGAAGGTGCTTGAAAAAGCAGGTCTTAGACGTTTAAATAACCTCAAGAGGGATGAACAAGAGTTGGCTTATTTCATTATCGAACGTACCTAGTAACACAGATTCCTGGTAATCACTGAGGAATATTTTGTCAGGATTACAAATCTAATTTATATAAAAAAAATACTGGAATCGATGGTCAACTGGTATTGGAATTGTTATCTTGTAAACAAAATGACACCTAGCACATCAAAATATTTATCCGAAATCATAAATAGGCTAACCGAAAGAAAGCCTTATGATAAAGTGTCCGGACATACAGATCTCAAAAGTTATATTGGAACCCAGTATGAAGTCATTGGCCTTTCTGTACCTATGCAACGATCAATACTAAAAACCGGCTACACCTTTAGCATCCTACCCTTACAGGATCAACTTCCTGTTTGGGATGCGATATGGAAAAATGCAGACGTTTACGAAGTATTGAGCCAATGCATCTACTTTATTGAAAGAAACTTGCTAAAACTCGATGTGAAAGAAGTCTGGGAGATCGTACGGCTTTGGGTAAAAAAGATTGACAACTGGGCGCATTCTGACGAACTATCCGACATCTATGCACATTTAATGGAAAAGATACCGGAGGAGATATACAGCCAGTATGAGCGATGGAACAAATCGGAAAACCCTTGGGAGCGAAGACAGTCATTGGTTGGAATGCTGCTATACAGTAAGAAGCGTAAAACCCTTCTCCCAGCAGCAAAACTGCTGGATATGGTCGAACCGTTAATTGCGGATAAAGATTACTTTGTTCAGAAGGGATTGGGATGGGCGCTTCGGGAGATTGGAAATATTTATCCTGATGAAGCAATGGCTTTTCTAAATAAACATTGTACAATTCTTCATTCGCTAGCTTTTACTACTGCTGTAGAGAAAATAGACCCTGAGATTAAAAACACATTGAAAGTCCGACGAAAAGAACAAAGACTTAAAGCTAAAACTTAGAATATAACCGAAGACTTTCCTATTTACCGGACTATGCGAAAAATATTATCACCTTTTTACTTTCAAAATCACGTTTTTAAAGATATTTTGCGATCTAATTAATCAGACAATATGGCTTCAGGTTTTTTTGCAATTTTAGATGATATTGCTGCTTTAATGGATGATGTCTCGGTGGCAGCTAAAATTGCAACGAGAAAAACTGCAGGCATTCTGGGGGATGATCTAGCCGTGAATGCAGAAAAGGCAACAGGATTTCTGGCTTCAAGAGAGATACCAGTGCTTTGGGCAATTACCAAAGGTTCATTTGTTAACAAAATTATTATTGTTCCGATTGCATTATTGCTCAATGCTTTTTTCCCTGTGGCGATAAAGATTATTTTAATTCTGGGTGGTTTTTTCCTCGCTTATGAAGGCGTTGAAAAAATAATAGAATACTTTTTTCATCGTAAGAAAGCAGGTCATGAAGTAATTAGAGAAGTAAAACAAGACGGTATCGAAGCAGAAAAAGCAAAGGTCAAGTCTGCTGTGATGACTGATTTCATCCTTTCCGTAGAAATCGTAATTATTGCACTGGGAAGTGTTTTGGAAAAAAGCCTCCCGATCCAGATTTTAACGGTTTCAGTAGTTGCATTGCTGGCTACCGTCGGTGTTTATGGCATCGTAGCCATCATAGTTAGAATGGATGATGCGGGGCACAAATTGATCAAACATTCCAGTGACAAGGGCTTCGTTGCTGGAATTGGTCATTTACTTGTTAAATCATTGCCTATTATCATCAGAATTCTGGGTGTGGTAGGAACAATTGCATTGATCTTAGTTTCAGGTGGTATTTTCGTTCATAACATTGAATTTTTCCATCATTTGTTACCAAATATAGCCTTGATCATTAAAGAGTTTGGGATTGGGGTTGTCGCCGGATTGATCGTGGTAGCAGTTATAAAACTTGGTAAAGTAGTTTTAAGTAGCCTAAAATCCCGCTGATAAGAAGCACACGCATCTACAATTTTCCGATCAATATCAAATCAGTAATCATTAAGCCATCCTTATCAGGAGAAGTAAAATGTTTTAAATTGATCACCTCAAAGTTATTCTCCCGGAAGGCCTGAGTTAAATAACCTTCGTGATGATAATTTACCCATACCTGATCACCTGTACTGGATATCTGATATCTCGATTTATTGATATCATCCTCCTCCATCGTGCTTAAATAAAACACACCACCTGGCTTTAATAATCCTGGAATATTGGCGATTAGCTCAACAGCTTCCTCACGTGTCAAATAAGGTAGGCAAAAACCACAGGTGATTCCATCAAATTTTTCTTCAATCGTATCAATCTCCCGGCAATCCATGAGCTGAAATTTAGCTGTTGGGTTATTAGCCTGGGCCAATTCGAGCATTTTTGAGGACAAGTCAATTCCCAGGATTTTAAAGTCAGGTCTCCTGTTCAGCAAGTATTTGGTGATATTTCCAGGGCCGCACGCAATGTCTAAAATGCTCGCATTATCAGCTGTTAGATTATCACAAAAAATACTGAGCAAGTCATCATATGAACTGACATCCATAAATTTATCCTGATATATTTTTGCTGATTTGTTAAATGCATCAGCCGCCTTTAATATTTTCATATAGTTATCGTTTAAACAGGTCTTATTCTTATTACTAGTAATTCTTCATCCATAATTATAAACACTTAAAGCTATAAAACATATATATAAAGACCTCTAAAAGTGGTATATTTAATTGAGCTTTAATTAATTGTAAGATAATCCTTATGAAAACAATACTACTGCTTTTTATATGCTGCCTCTTCTTTTCTGGTGGTGATAAATATTCCCAAAAGCCCTTGTATCTATTGGATTATAGTAAGGCAATTGTAGCAACATGTGGTTCTTTGTCTTCCGCAGAAAATATGGATACTGCCGATAACGGCAAATTTATGGTGTACCTGCCAGGTTGGGGACACTATTCTTACCAAATATCGACGACTAGCGACAGTGCGCAGGTTTATTTTGATCAGGGGTTAACCATGTATTATAGTTACCATATGAAGGAGGCTCTCGCTTCTTTTAAAGAAGCAGCTAGGTTTGATCCCAATAGTGCTATGGCCTATTGGGGGCAAGCATTAGCGATGGGCCCTTACTATAATTCTGCCCATAATTACACCATCCCTAAAAATATATCAGAAGTTTTAAAACTGATGAATCAATCTGCAGATAAGGCATCTGCCAAAGAGCGCGACCTGTTGAAAGTAATGAACCTCAGGTATCCGTCATCAGATGCCGATACTGTAAAAACGAAACTGAACACTGCATATGCACAAGGTATGAAAGCACTCATTTCCGTATATCCTCAGGATGCAGACATTAAGACACTATTTATAGATGCAGTTATGCTGAGCCATCCCTGGGACTTCTGGAATAACGACGGATCGGCAAAGGAATGGACGCCTGAATTAGTGGGTTTATGTGAAAGTGTTTTACAGGAAAACCACCTGCATCCTGCTGCTTTACACTATTATATACATTTAACGGAAGCTTCGCGTAAGCCTGAGCGTGCCCTGGATAATGCACAGCTACTTAAAGATCTTTTTCCGGGGGTGGCCCACATGGTTCACATGTCTAGTCACGTGTATCAAAGAAATGGCCTGTATGCGTTGGGTGTAGTGGCCAATGACAGTGCCGATATAAGCCTAGTGCGTTATGATTCGCTGGCCAGGCATCTTTCGCTTAACAAACATTCCTCGCATTATTTTGCAGTACAGGCTTTTTGTGGGTTGACAGGCGGAATGTATATAAAAGGAATGCAGGATGCCATACGGTGTAGAAAAAGTGTTACGCCCACTTACGAGGATACTTATGCCCAATATTTGTATATGATGCCGAAGTTTGCCTTGGTAAGACTTGGTAAGTGGGACGAGCTATTAAGGGATACTGTTCAGCCGGATGCTCGCTGGACATATGCGGGAATACTGGATAATTTTACCAAAGGACTTGCACATTTGTATACAGGTAAACCGGATTTAGCAAGAGGACAGCTTGTTCAGTTGCGTAGTAAAATAACAGATCCTATTTTAAAAAAGAGGCGTATCCCTTTTAATACAGCATTGCAAGGCGCACAGATTGCGGAGAACATTTTAAATGCCGTTATTCTATTAGATCAGAAAAAGAATAACGCAGGTATTAACAGCCTCAAAATGGCCATAAAAATAGAAGACGAGATGATCTACGCTGAGCCAATGGACTGGCCCATTCCTGCAAGACAATTTTTAGGAGTTCATCTTTTAAAGCTAGGGAGGCCGGCCGATGCGGCGCAGGTTTACAAAATGGATCTGGAGCTAAACCCAGGAAATGGCTGGTCATTAATTGGACTGTATCAAAGTTTGAGTGCCCTGAATAAAGTTGTGGAAATGAATGAATATAAGACTGCTTACCTTAGAGCGTTCACTGACGCAGAGCAGATTCCACCGGCCTCTGTTTATGGCAGATAGCAAGTAAGCAACCAGATTAGGTAATTAAATCAAAACCATTTGAATTTTTAAACTGTTTAACTGTTAAAATATAAGCATGAATAAATTTTTTAGAGCAATTATAGCTGGCTGGGGAGCTAAAAAGTTAGGTGGAGGTTGTTTGTCCACCATAATCATATTTATCGTAATTTATTCGCTTCTGGGAAAATGCAATCAGAAAACACAGGCAAACTCGCAACCAAAAAAAGTACAGACTGCTACTCCTCTATTCAAATAAGAATTCAAGCTAGCAAAAAAACTTGCTAGTTACCTTAAGGTTACTAGTTACCATTTGTTAACCAATAATAAAAAGAAGCCCAGTATTTTCTAGTTTTGACCTATTAATCATCAACCATCAAAAGCATGAAAAAACTGGATTATTATGTACTGGACGTTTTTACAGATCAACGGTTTAAGGGAAATCAATTGTCAGTTGTTTATATAGAAAATGAGCTTAACCTTAGTCAGTACCACGATATATCAAGGGAATTCGGCTATTCTGAAACTTCCTTTGTAAATTATTCTGAGGAAGAAGGTGTTTTCAAAGTGCGGTCTTTTACCCCGGCAAAATTTGAGGTAGCAGGTGCAGGGCATAATCTTTTGGGCGCCGTCTGTCTGGCATTATTAAAAAAATGGGATATCTTTAAAAATCAACAAGGGACACCCTGGGTATTGATAAAGGATACCCCTATTCCTTTAAAAATCACTGAGGAATCAGAACTGCCTTATGTTGCGATGAAGCAAAGCCCGGCTAGAATAATCGGCAAAGTGCCGGCCAACCTCCTATCCAAGGCACTGGGATTAAAGACTACTGACTTTGACTTGAATTCCTGGGACATCAATATCGTGCAAACAGAAGTTCCTCATTTAATGGTTCCTGTGAAAGATTTAGAAACACTTAAAGATGCTGTTTCTAATAAATCTCTATTGAAAGACCTATCCGAAAAATTTGACTTTGAAGGTTGTTATTTATTTACTGTAAATGGTATTGAAAATAATTATCTGGCAGAAACAAGATTTTTTAATCCGGGCATTGGAATTGACGAAGATCCTGCAACAGGGACAGCAGCAGGACCACTGGCAGGATATCTTGAAACGCTTGGCTACATTGATAAAAACAGAGACTATAAAATCTTGCAGGGAAAATATATAGAACATCCGTCTACAATTCGCGTAAATGTAGCTAATGATGGCATCTGGGTTAGCGGCTCTTCAGCAATTGTGATGGAAGGTCAGCTTTACTATTAACGCCATGAAATGCGATAACCTTAATTATTTTTCAATTCAAAAGAATTGAAAATCCCTTTCTGACCTGAACCTTTAGCTACAATACCTGCCCTATACCCCATTCCCCATGGTGCATATTTTGATGCATCGAATGTTGCAGTATGGAAATTTATCCATTCTGACTGGGGCCTTTTATAAAAGAAATCAATATGCTTTCCACCTCCGCTGATCTGCATTTTCAATTCAATCAGTCCTTGAGATTGCTCTTTGACTTGTTTGAGCACAAGGTATTTCCCCTCAAGATTATTATATACTGTTATACCATCTTCGGCAGCTGTTATTCCAATTCCACCTAACTCGCCCGGCCATTTGCTTTTGAAAATGGCTCCTGCAAAACAAACCCCGCTTTGTGCCTGAGTAAGGACCACCTCTGCGGTGATGCTGAAATTCACGGTTTTAATATACTGCCCTAAAAATGTTCCTAACTCATGATTCTCGCTGGTAGATACCAGATGAAGTCCTTTATTGAAGTTCATATCCGGCTTTGGTAATTTCGATGGCCATTGCCAGGCTAGGTTCAGTTTCTTGTCTTTTTTAAAATCATCGTAAAAATCCAGCTCTGCTTTTGCTCTGTTTGGAACGGTGGCATTGTGGAGAACCGGCCAGCCATCCGGACCCGTTTTTAATTCTTCAAGTATGCCTTCTCTGCCTACAAATACATCATAATTTTTATTGAATGCATGATAAAGCATAAAAAATCGGTTGTCTGCAGATTCCACCACAGTGCCGTGTCCAGGGCAGTTCCAACGGTCATTGCTAACCATTACAGGGTTCTTGTCATACTTCTCCCATTTTCCTCCTGCCAGATCCTTTGTACGGGCAATTCCGGTCTTGTAGTTACACTTAGCATCACAACACCCTCCTACCGCATATAAACTATAAATGTATTCACCCATTCTGAAGAAACAAGCACCCTCTACCAGAGAGGTTTCCCAAGGTTGGCTGTTTGTGTATACTTTTCTTTTCTCGCCCAGCAATTTGGTACGGCTTTCATTGATTTCCTGCACCCATATCCAGCTTTCCTTCCCGCAACCATTTCCATCATTTTTCCAGAACGCGTAGATTTTCCCCTTGTCTTGAAATTCGAAAGCATCAATTGCCCCACAGTCATCTTCTATAATTACAGGACCATTGTCTGTGAATTTACCCGTTTCGATTTTATTGGCATCTATCCAAGCTACACCACACTGTAAGCCAGGGTTTCCTTTAACTTTCCTGTTATGTGCAGTATAATAGGCATAAATTCTATGCTGCTTTGCATCATATGCTAGTTCGGAAGCCCAGAAATTATTTTCTCCCCACTGGTCCTTCATATCTTTAAATCCTTCCGGAAAAACATGATTTACCAATACCCAGTTCTTCAGATCTACCGATTTATAGATGGTAAAATAAGGTGCCCATTCATTTGTAGTTGATGTAGCATAGTAAACTTTGCCTATTCTTATAATTGAAGGATCCGGATTGTCTCCAGGTAAAGCAGGGTTTGTCAATTGAACATCGGCGGGAGCAATACTTTTATCTGCATCTTTTCTATTAACGCCACATGATAGCAATCCAAACATGAAAACAGCACATATTACTGCAGTCTTAATATACCTTAAATTCATAAAACGAGCATTTGTCATTTCACAAATCTATATTTTTTTTTCATTTTTTGTCCAAATCTATCGTTCCCGGATAAAATGTAACTATTCCCGTGGTAATATCGTGAAGCCCCCCTATTATTCCGATTTGGCCTCCTTCTACCATTTCTTTGAGAATGGGACTGCGCTCCAGTATCGACTTAACAGACCTATTAACATTTATTGTAGCTACCTTTTCAACAAATTCGCTGTTGTTAGAATTGCGGTTCTCTTTTATTGTGAGCTCATCATCCACAGCTGGCCTGATTTTCGAGAGTAAAGAAGTAAGGTTGCCCATCTCCACATGATCGCAGGCGCCTTTAATTGCTCCGCACCTGGTGTGGCCCAGAACAACAATAATTTTTGCACCTGCCAGCCTGCAGCCAAATTCCATGCTTCCTAAAATATCCTCATTGAGAATGTTACCGGCAATTCGGATACTGAAAATATCACCTAAACCCTGGTCAAAAATTAATTCCGCAGATGTTCGACTGTCTATGCAACTTAAAATTATCGCGAAGGGATGTTGGCCATCCGAAGTTTCATTCGCTTGCTGTAAAAGATTTCGGTTGATTTTAAGGTTGTTAACAAATCGTTTATTTCCCTCTTCCAATAAATTTAGTGCCATTATTGGAGTTATAGCTGCTTGATCTTCTTTTGTTAGCGTTTTCATGCTCGATTAATTTTTATACGCAATCTATGAAAAAGTCAAAAATAATGAGTCTTTACAGTATTTTTAGTTTCTATTTCCGGTTTTTGCCTGTCTAATCGATTGGCTATCTTTAAGATTAAAACGATAAACCATAGTTAAGCGATAACGTGAAGCATTGGGGTTACTTAATTGATTATTAATATAATTATCACCAGTGGTTAAAGTTTTAGTTTTACGTGTATTAAGTACGTTAGTTCCATCTAAAGTAATTGTCATTTTATCTTTCAATGCATTTCTGCTTAGTCCGAAATCCAGATAGTGAACGGACCAGGTATGGCTTTGTGCATTGGGTGTTGCACCTGTATAATTGTAGCGCAACTGTAAATTCATCACCGTTGATATTTTTGCTTGAGTACCAAACCTTCCCGTTAAGGCATTTCCTTTAAAATTAAAATCCTGACCCAGATAAAATCCTTTTTGCTCGAACCCATAACCGTTTAATTCGGTATTCAACTGTAACCATTTCAAGGGATTATAAAGTAAAGAAAGTTCAAGCCCGCGTCTGATCTCACGTTCAATATTAACCGGAATGGTATACAATATGTCTGTGTTCCGATAGGTGTACATTTGGATAATATCAGAGTTATTCTGGTAGTAGATAGAAGGATTAAAGGTTAAATCTCCCCAGTGCTTCAATAAACCAAGCTCCAGTACATCCGCATACGAAGGGTTTAGAGCAGGATTGCCAATAAATTGAGCGTTAAGATCTGTAAGTTCATTAAATGGATACAACATCCATAAAGAAGGGCGATTAATTCTTTTGCTATAGCTAAACTGTGTCGTTGTTACTTCGTTGAACTGATAGCTCAGGTTAAGTGTCGGAAATATGCGAATGTAATTTTTTTTATTTTGGTAGTCACCTAGCCGATCTTCAATATTAATTTTAGTAAGCTCTGAACGCAAACCCAACATATAAGAAAACTTCTTGCCTTTATTGCTGAATTGAGCATAGCCACTGCCAATCAATTCATTGTACTGAAGCTTATTGTTAATGTTGTTGTAGGTAACCCATTGATACCCTTGTTGTTGTTCCGCATTAAAATCACTTGTTACTTTTCGGTTCTCAAGTTTTAGCCCCAGTTCAAGCATCGATTTTTCAGTTAGTGGTTGTTCTAAATCTGTTTGAAGCAAGAAATCCTTGCTACCTCCAACTGAACTGGTTCTTATACTCGGCAAAGCTTCAGTATATGAAACATGTTTCTCTGTAGCCAAAGCCCATGTTTTGTCGCTATTCCAAAAATCATATTGCATATCAATTGTATATTTTTTTCGTGCATTTTCGAATGTGCGCGTGTAGTTAAATTCTAACTGATTGTAATCTCTTTTCTCTCGGGATTCGCCATTTCTAGTTAAGCTGCTATCCAGACTATAGCTGCTATATTGGTAATCCAACCAAGTTTTGTCATGATCTTTGGTTGCATTTTTAAAGTAGGCAGCAGTCATTGTATTGTGTGCATTAATAAGATAGTCAGTTCCCAGATATATCAATTTGCCATCATCATGTCGGTCTTCATCCTGTGTTTGAGTTAAGAAACGCTGCTTTTCATTATCAAAGACGCTTTGATTACTGCTGTAAAAACCGTCATAATCTGACAAGCGCGTGCCCAGAGTAGTGAACAGATTAATTTTATCAGACTTATAATTCAAACTGGGATTTATCCGATTATCATTAGGAATCCCTCCTACAACTTTTAGTTGGCCATTAAACCCACCGATTTTATTCTTTTTAAGGATAATGTTTATGATTCCGGCAGATCCTCCGGCATCGTAACGGGAAGAAGGATTGGAAATAACCTCAATCTTATCAATTAGTCCGGCAGGGATCTGATCTAGAGAATTGCTTTGTGTTAATCCCGAACGGCGACCATTAACTAAAACCATCACATTATTATTGCCTCGTAAACTTACTGTGCCTTCAGGATTTACTGCTACAGATGGTACGCTGTTTAATATATCGTTAACCGAACCACTTTGAGATAAGATGTCTTTTCCAACCTCAAAAACCTTTTTACCCAATTTTAAACTAATCATATTTTTTTCTGCTGTGACCGTAACTTCTTTTAAAACAGTTATGTCCTGTATAAGGCTAATATTTCCAATATCCAGTTTATATGCTGAAGGATTTAGCTTAACGTTTCGACTTAAGGTTATATAGCCTATTAGGCTAAATTTTAATATGATGTTTTCTTCAGGCAATCCTTCTAAAAGAAATTCTCCATTCTCATCACTAATGCTTTTTAAAATGATATTCTCGTGGGTATCTTTAACTTGAATAACTGCATAAGGCAAAGCGGTTTGTGATTGGTCAGTTAATCTTCCACTTACCACTCCCCTTGGTGGTGTTTGATTGTTTTGTTGTGCATTAGTCATACAGTAGATAGCGCAAGCCAACAAAGTGATGAGCAGTTTTTTCATGATGCAAGATTAAGATTGCAGCAATTCAAAAACACAATAAAACATGCCAACGGCTCTATATCCTTCTGAAATACATTTTTCTGTCTTATATTCAGTTTAACTTTACATCATGGCTAAATTTTGCTTCTTATTCATTCTAACCCTCTTTCTTTCATCCTGTAAACAGGATATTCATTATGAATATACAGACGCAGTCTATAAATGTGGTGACGATTTGAGCTGGAGAGAAAAGAACTATGATACCAATGGCTGGGAGAAGGAACGGAATCCAAGTACTACCGTCTTTTGGTCGAGAGTTAACGTACTCATAAGAGACAGAAATCCTAAAGATAGTATTCCTGTTGGTTTAGGGATTCACAGTTTTGGTTCCTTTGATGTCTACTGGGATGGTATATTCGTTGGTAAAAACGGTGAGTTTGCAAAAGATAAGGCCCATGAGATTCCAGGTACCGAGTTGAGCGATTTTTTGCTGCCCGATTCACTCGCCAAGACCGGTTTACATACATTGGCCTTAAGAACTTCACAACATTTTAGCACGGAAGAATTAAGAGGGGTTGATGTTAAAATCCAATATTATAAAGCGATGATTCAGCGACCTCTAATGGCCACTTCATATATGAATCTAATGGCAGGTGCTTTCCTTGTTGCTGCTTTCTATTATTTCTTCCTGTACATTAACAGCAGTCGTAAAGAGTTAGATGTTCTAATTTTTGGAATCATTTGTCTGCTTTTCTTTGCTCTACTGGGGGTCGAACATGTGAAGTTTTACATTACCATTCCTTACAACTACTTTTACACACGGTTGGAAATAGTTGGCTGGCTTACATTTGCCATTTCCCTTCTTGTCCCTTTCTATTTTACCATTCAGTTTTACTTTAAAAAGAAGTTCTGGCTTCTAGGTCTACAATTACTGGTGCTGATCTGGATTTACATCGATAATTTCAGACATTACGATTGGACAGCCATGTTGTTTAGTTACACTATGTGGTTTTTCTCGCTCATTGTCATAGTAAATGCCTTATTTAGAAAGGTAAAAGGTGCCTGGGTAGTATTTGTTGGCTTACTGATGAGTGCAGTAACGAGTGCATTTATTGTTTATGATTTTTTTCTTTTCATATGTTATACCCTCATTGTATTGTCTATGCTATATTTACACACTATAAGGGCTAAACTACTGGAGAAAGAACACCAGTATTCTTTATTACTTTCTTCGAGATTAAAATTGGAATTGCTGAAGAAAAATATTCAGCCGCATTTTATAAAAAACACGTTGACTTCCATGATCGATTGGATAGAGGAATCGCCCAAAGATGGTGTTGTTTTTATTCAGGCACTTGCAAAAGAGTTTGATATTTTAAATCAAATTGGTGAAGAAACTTTAATTCCAGTTGCCAAAGAAATAGCACTTTGTAAAGCACATCTGAAGGTTATGCAGTTTAGAAAGGAAATTAATTATGTGTGGGAACAATCAGGTATCGATGAACAAGATTTAATTCCTCCGGCAATTATCCATACCATTTTGGAGAATGGGATTACCCATAGTATGCCCAGCGTTGATAAGATCATTATTTTTAAATTGAGCTTTAAAAAGGAAGGTGGGAACAAGCAATATAAGCTGCTTACCATTGCCAGGAACAGAAAAAACAGGATTGATAAAAAAACAGGAACAGGTTTTCAATACATCGCTGCAAGGTTAACCGAAAGCTATGGTGATCAATGGACTTTTGAATCACTGGCCGTACCCGAAGGTTGGCTTACATGCATAAAAATACATACCAGATAATGAATATACTACTTGTTGAAGATGAGGCAAGGATTGCCAAAAGGGTAGCGCGGATGAGTCGGGAATTTTTTGGATCAACCATTCAAAATCTCGTGGTTTGCGAATCCGTTAATGGAGGTATTAAATATTTGAGTGAACATACACCTGATCTGTTATTGCTGGATCTGAATTTAAATGGTGAGGATGGATTCGATTTGCTTAAAAGTGTTACCGCAAGCGCTTTTCATACAATCATTATATCGGCTTATACAGAAAAAGCGATTACGGCTTTTGCCTATGGAGTGTTGGATTTTGTACCTAAACCCTTTGATCAGGAGCGTCTCCACCTTGCATTCAGACGTCTATCTACTTCGGGGCCAAAATCCGAAGGTAAACTTGAATACCTGGCTGTTAAAAAGGCCGGTTCCATTGTATTGATTGATATTAAAGAAGTCCGCTACATCAAAGGGGCTGGCATTTACACCGAATTGCATTTACTTAATGGAAAGAAAGCGCTTCATGATAAATCGCTCGAAAAATTGGAACAGTTGCTTCCTGGTTCCTTTGAGCGCATTCATAAATCTTATATTGTACCGATTAATCAAGCAAAAGAAATCATTGTACATACCGGCAGTAAATATCTTCTTGAACTTAAAAATGGCGAAATACTACCTATTGGAAGGTCAAGGTATAAAGAATTAAAACATAAGATTATATAGACTGTAACCTCGCAAATTGTATATAATCCGTATTAACTGGGTTAATGTTGTGCAACTTCATTTCTTTAGCTATTTGCGCACGGTTATAGGTGCCATGATTAAAAACGTGCAGCAAAATATCATTAATGCATGTCTCAAAATAGCCAGCAGTTGAGGTTGTATACTTTATAATCGGTGAGTCTGCCGTTTCCAGATATTCTATCTTTGACAAAGCATTTGCACTTTCTTCGAGCAGCACGCTGCATATTTCAAGATCGTTTACTTGCCATACAGCAATATTTGGTGCAATGCCACTAATTCTCGAAACCCATATCTTTTGCGCATTTACAATGTGACTGAACAATATAATACATGATTCGGGAAGCGAATGAGAATTTGTCTTTAAGGCATCTAGCAAAAGTGAATTTGCCCAATTGTTGTATTTGCAGAATTGCTTTAACATAACAGCTGTTGTTTTATTTATGAATTTAAGATTTTTATGGGAATTTTTATTTTATACTTATTACCTAAATGAAATTGTCCTAATGATAAGTTGAGCCTTACAGACAAGTAAATTGAGCCATATAGGAAATAACGAGCGAATAAAAGTGATGATCTTTGATTCGTTAATACGTAAATTATCAGTTATGGAACAGATCACAAAAATAAACCTCGGCAAAAATGGTCCACTGGTGTCTAAACTCGGATTAGGCTGTATGCGCATGTCCTCAGTTTGGGGAGGCCCGGTAAATGATGAGAAGGAAAGCATCGCTACTATTCAGGAGGCATTAGATAAAGGAATCAATTTTTTAAATACAGGAGACTTTTATGGAAGCGGACACAACGAGCTGCTGGTTGGAAAGGCCATCAAAAACAGAAAGGATGATGCGTTCATCAGTGTAAAGTTTGGTGCGATCTTTTACAATGGTCAGTGGATTGGCTTGGACCTGCGTCCAATAGCCATCAAGAATTTTATCAATTATTCTTTGGTACGTTTGGGTATCGACACGATTGATCTTTATCAGCCATGCAGAATTGACGCTAGTGTACCAATTGAAGACATCATAGGGACTGTCGCTGACCTAATCAAGGAAGGAAAGGTGCGCCATCTTGGTGTTTCTGAAATTACCTCAACGCAATTGCGTGAGGCCAATAACATATACCCTGTAACTGCATTGGAAATTGGGTATTCCCTGGCCGATCGACAGATAGAAAGCGACCTGCTTCCTACAGCCAAAGAACTAGGCATTGGTGTAGTTGCGTTTGCCAACACCGCTGAAGGCTTGCTTACCGGGGAGATGACCGCACCACTTCCAGCTAATGACCACCACAACCACTTCACACGTTTTCAAGGAGAGAATCTCATTAAAAATCTGGAAAAAGTTGAAGTATTAAAGCAAATCGCAAAAGAAAAAGGATACACCCCTACACAACTGGCAATCGCTTGGGTCAACAATCAGGGCGAACACATTATGCCATTGGTAAGTATGAGCCGTAGATCAAGACTGCCGGAGAATATGCAAGCAATGGAGATAATTTTTAGTCCCAAAGAGATTAACGCTCTTAACGCACAATTTTCGCCAGGAGCGATCCTTGGTGGTACCTACCTGCAACGATAATGGGCGGGGCTATAAAGCCTCACCTATTTTAATATCTTTACATCATGACCAATCCAACTGAAATAATTCCTGGAGTGATCTTTTATTCTTATTTCTCGGCTCAGAGAAAAGAGAAAGTAGGATTTTTTGAGCACAGTACATTAGTGTTACAGGTTTCGGGGCAGTTTTCCATGGAGACCGCCAGCCAAAAGGTTTCCATGAAAGGCGGCCAGATGCTGCTGATACGGAAAAATCAATTGGGAGAAATTACCAAAACACCGCTGGACGGTCAGGATTATCAAACGATTATCATTTGCCTAAAGGAAGACTTGCTCCGGCAGGTTGCCCTGGAGAAGCAAATAGATACCGGACACAAATATACTGGTCCGTCCAATATTCTTATTCCAAAAAACGATTTCCTACATGGCTTTTTTCAATCCATAATACCCTATGTACGTCATTCGGAAGAAAAGATCACCAGGGATATGGGAATGTTCAAGGTGAGAGAAGCAGTTCAGTTGCTACTGCATACACTTCCTGAACTCAAGGATTTTCTATTCGATTTCTCGGAGCCGTACAAGATGGATCTGGAAAAATTCATGCTTAGCAACTTTCATTTCAATATTCCTGTTGAAAAATTTGCACAATTAACCGGAAGAAGCCTTGCTGGCTTCAAGCGTGATTTTCAAAAAGCATTCAATATGTCGCCCCGACACTGGTTACAGGAAAAGCGGTTGACGGAGGCCCGACATCTTATCGAGAATAAGCAAAGAAAACCATCTTCGATCTACCTCGAACTTGGATTTGAAAGCCTTTCTCATTTCTCTCATTCCTTTAAAAAAAGATTCGGCAAGGCCCCTACTGAGGTGATTAGCACTTTCTAAAGCATCATAGTTGATAAACTTAAAGTTTGAGCTTCAATAGATAGATATCTGACTCCAATTGATCGTTATCGTTATCTTCACACAAGAGGAATGATAGTTCGTTCTCCGAGTCATACTGTAAAGTAAGCCCCTCAAATTTATGTCGGTTCGAGATTTCTTCTGTGAATACTAATTCCATTGTTTTGGTGTCAATACAGCCTATCATGCTTCCTGAAATTTCACCATCATTGTAGGTAGAATTCGTATTTTCAGCTGTCGCTAAAAAGTACAGTTTATCCCCCACATTAATGGCATCGGTAAAACCAGCCCGGATTCCTTTAATTGCAGGGAGACTTAATTCCGAAAATGTAATCTTAGCATTCCCATCTAAATCCTTTCCATGAATAGTAAAAACAATATTTCGTCCAGAGTTTCCATTGCCCCGATTAAAGAAATACCAGGCATCTCCTGTGTAAACCACCCCTTCTATATTAAAATTTTTTGCGGTCAATCCTGCTAATACCTGCATGCTTTTGTATAAAGTAGATAGATCAAGAACAGAAGTCTTTTCCTTAGTAGCTGAATTAAGTTGAACCATTTTTGTTCGGTTTGCTCTCGATCCGGATCCAAAAAGATAAAATGAATCTCCATAAGATGCGAGTGCCTCAAAATCTGGTTTAATCTCCTTTTTTATGTTTTCAGCCGGGTACTCGCTTAATGCATAACGCTTTAATGTGGATGATTTGAGTTCATATTCATAGAAATAAGAACTATTGTCTCCAATGACATAAAGCGAATTGTTCTTTAAAAATAAACCAGATGCAGAACCTATTCCAATAATATGAAATAACAATTCAATTGTAAACCTATTCATTTATCGTTATCCAAGAGAGCTAATTTAGCTTACCAAATATAGTCTCATTCAAAATAATAATTATTTTAATTATACTAAATTATCCTTAAATTAGGTAATGATGACAAGAATTTATCATGTCAAAAATAAATTACAATCCAGCGCTCAGGGCGCAGTATCAGTATCTTTTTGATGCCTGCATTATTAAGTCAGAGAAATATGTCACTGTAGATGCAGTGGTAAATAAGATTCTGGCAGGTAAGAGCCGTTATGAGACAGTGGGATTCCCATTAAGTATACCGTGGTATTTCATTGGCATTGTACATTATATGGAAGGCAACTGTAATTTTAAAACCCATCTTCATAACGGTGATCCATTAACAGCCAAAACTATTCATGTTCCAGCAGGCAGGCCTGTTGGTGGCTCAGCGCCTTATACATGGGAATTTAGTGCGCAGGATGCCCTTAAACTTAAAAAGCTGGAACAATGGCCTGATTGGGATATTCCAGGGATCCTTTATAAGCTGGAACAATATAATGGGTTTGGTTACAGAAATTTAAAGGAGCCTATTTCTAGTCCATATCTGTGGAGTTTCAGTAATCACTATAGTAAAGGGAAATATGTAGCAGATGGACATTATGATCCTAATGCGGTCTCTGCCCAATGCGGTTCGGCAGTTATTTTAAGACGCTTCACTGAAAAACAGTTGATTGATGGCGGTATTGATAGGGTCAGTCTAACTAGGCAATTAGCGCAAGAAGTAAGTTTTTCGCCATTAAAATATGCTGCCAAAGCAGAACAGTTACAGCGCTGGCTGGTGAAATTAGGTGCTATTATAAAAATTGATGGTAAAGCAGGCCGTTTCACGAGCGACGCTTACAAAAATATAACAGGTGAATATCTTTCAGGGGATCCAAGATGATTGCTAAAATCTATAAATATTGACGATACATCTTTAAAGGGACAGTGCTGAAATACCAGACTGTCCCTCAATAGTGATTCTAGTTTGGCTATATAGCTAGTTAACGATAACGCTGAGGCTGTAGTCAATTACAACATTCTCAAAATAAGCTAAAGTGCTGCCATATTTAGAAGCCGAGCCGCAATAGAAGTTATAATTGTAGGTATGATAAGGTGTATCGTACGGAGCGGCAACCTCTACCCTTACATTATAAGTTCCCTGAGGTACATATAAACTCGTGTAACTATGCGGGCTGGCGGTTGCAGAGCTATAATAGCCCGAAGAATTACTAACCGTTACCGTTGCATTGTAATAAGTGCCATTTCCAAAGGACACGGTAACGTCAGAGAATGGTACTTTGACTGTCTTGTTGGTCCATGAGCCACATAAAATAATTGTGCAAAAAATCAGGGATAATTGAATTGCTTTTTTCATAATGGTTTAAAATTTAAGGGTTAATTATTATTATAAAAGATCTTTATAAAATCGTTCTGGTATTACAAGTTAATTTTTATTGAGGTAAAATCCCTGTAACATGTTGTCTGATTATGACTATATTGTATCATTTAAACCCTTTATTTAAAACCATGATTAAACCATTTGTATAGCCTGATATGAGGAACAAACATTCCGTCAAATTTTACAGCTGTCAGTGGATTACCTGGACGCGCGGGACACACCGAGTGGTATCCCGCCGCTTACCCCAGGCACCGAGAGCTACACAGCATCTTATTTATTTTTTTGTTCGGTATAAATTGCTACCCCATCAATAATGAGGACTCTAACATACAGAGACATTTGAACGTACGAAGTCCTGTCGCTGGCCATAAAGCTCTCAGTAACATTCCCGCTCGTGCCCCCCTTAAAGGCTATTATTCTGGGTGGCTTTCCAATCTCAGTGGCTTCCATACTTATCGATCCGTCTGCCTCTTTAATTTCCCCAGCAATCCATTTTAAAAGAAATGGATCCATATCCTGTTTAAAATCGATGCTAACAGCACAAGTACCTGGATCTTTGGCTAAATCTGTCTCCTGTGATTTTGTGAAGGAATACACTACATTATTCAACAGATAGGTCTGAGATGTTTTGGTTTCAGGATCGGTCAGCTTTAATTTAATCACCCTTTCTGTTTGCTGACCAAAGGCGTTAAGGTTAAATGCCAGGCATACCAGCATTAATAATCCGAATACTTTTATGTTTTTCATTGGTAGATATTTACTTAATACAAAAGTATTTCTCTATCTAGCCTGAACCAAGAATTTGGAGACTACATACAGACTACTACATCCAATAGCAGCGTCTACAATACATCTACAAAAACTAATACCCCTCCATTATAATACAAGTGTTCCATCTATTATTCCTGAGACCGGATAAAATTGTCGAGATTATCTTCTTTATCAAGGCCAAACTTTTGCTTGATTCTGTAACGTGCCATACGGATACTTTTGGGTTCGATCCCCAGCCTTATAGACACCTCTTTATTTGATAAACCCATCAGGATATAAGCACAATACTTCAAATCAAGACGGGTAAGTGTTTGATTAGCTTTCTTCTGAAGCCTTTCAAAAAAAATCGGATTACTTTCAAAAAAATCAGTTTTGAGCTCCTCAAAATCTTTGTCTATCCTTTTCTGCTGATGTATAATTCGTTTAATCTGCTCCTCCAGTGTAAGGTGGCTATCAGTGTTTACCTTTCCCGACAATAATTCCAGCAATTCATTTTTTTGTTCCATCTGAAGGTTACCTGCCAATAACTCTTTCTGCAAACGTTCCTGGCGTTCCTTAAGTAAAACCTGTTCTGTCTGGAGTTGCATGGCTTCTGCCTCCTTCAGTAGCGCCCGCAATTCTGCAGCTCCTTTTTCTTTGTCGATGAGTTCCTGTTTTCTGACTGATGCTTTCAGTTTATAATTGTATGACCTCAATAAAAAGAGCAATGCAGTTATTCCTGTTAATGCCAACAGGATATAAAAAATATTCCGTTTTTTGTTAAAGGCAGCTTCTTGCTGTAAGTACGCAATTTTCTGTTCCTTTTTTTCAGATTGATATTGTGCTTCCACTCTTTGGATGCTATTGATCTTCTCTTCGTCAAAAGCCTCTTTATTAAACTTAATATACTCTTTTAAATATTTCAGTGCCGCTTCCTGATCTTCTCTCTTTTCAGCGATATGAGAAAGACCCAGGAACATTCTGGCCTTGGTTAGTGGCATTTTTATAACACCACCCGCTACTGCGCTCAGTCCTGTTAGCAACATCTTTTCGGCTTCATTATAATTTCCATCGCGTAAGGCATATTCACTCTTTAAGCCATAGCAGTTTACCAGAACTTCCTGCAAATTGGTGTTTGTTGCAATCCGAATTGCGATATCAGTATATTTGTCAGCACTGTCTCTATAAGTATTAGGAAAATACTGGAAATAAATGTTGCCCGTATTTAGTGCAATCGCTGCAGTATTGCTACGGATAAGCAATCTGCCACTTTGTTTTTCAGCCAGTAATAGAGATTTCTTATAAATGTTTAACGCCGAGTCTAATAAACTTCGTTTGCTCGTGTCCAGCTTAAAACGATCAAAGTAGGTTTGTCCAATGGTAAAATATGCTGTGTTTAATGCATCTACCTGTTTACTTTTTAGCGCGGTTCCATAACATAGATCAGCATATTTTCTTTGTTTGGCCGGGTCATTTCCATATCCATAAAAGCTCGCCAGGTAGTGATAAATAGTACTTTCATATTCATAGGCCTCCTGCCCTTTAAAAAAATCAAGTGCTTTCAGGAATTTTGTTATCGCTTTATCATTTTCATCATTTATAAGATCTAACCAGCCATTTCTAAGCCATACAAAGCCTAAGGTTTTCAGATCTTTAGTCTTTCCGGCATAATACAAGGCACTATCGCGACTTTCGTAAGCGTGTTTCAGGTCTTTTTTCCAGACATAAAGATGGATCAATGTAGCAAAAGCCATTGCCTTGCCTCTGCCATCTTTCATTTTAGCACCTATTTGAAGGGCTTCATTAGCAAGTTTAAATGACAGTGGCAGGTCTTTTTCAAAATTAGCCTTTGCCAGTTTACAGTATGTATTTACACGCTCGGGTTCTGAAAGACTACTTTGTGCCAGTAAGTGATCCAGCGAATCGGTATATATTTTTTGTGCCATTATATCTTTCAGAAAAACAAGACAGAAAACTGTGGTTATCAGTAATGGTTTCAGTGGTAGCTGCATATTCAAAAATATAAAAAAGAAATCCTTCTGTAAAACCGGAAATAAGTCTAAATAACTGAATTAAAATCTTTTAAACGTTTTATGTAGTTGCATTGTAGACGCTGCTAATGAAGGTAGTAGTCAGAGTGTAGTCCCCGGATTCTTGGTTCAGGATATACTGGGGGCTAATTTTGTACCAAAAGTATCTATCAATTAATTATATATCGATGAAAACTAAAACAATGGCCATTGTAGCCTACTTTACCATCATTGGATGGATCGTTTCTTATCTGGAGTTTAAAAAAACTAGTAAAAAGAGTAACCTGGTTAATTATCATTTAGGGCAAGCCCTCGGAGTAATGATCACCTCTATTGCACTGAGTATCATTTGCAGCATTATCCTGGCGGTGATTCCCGCTTTAGGAGTTATTTTTTATCTAATTATGCTGATTCCATTAATCCTTCTTTTATTTGGTGCTATCGCCGCTTCCAACGAAGTTGAAAAACCTGTACCCCTTATCGGAAAAGTATTTGAGGGAAAATTCAATTTCGCTTCGTAGAAAAAGCGAAATTGAATTATTTATTCAAAAATGGTATAACTTTTTCGCCAATTAATGCGATGGATCTCAACAACAGGTCATGGCTCAGTCCTGCGTTATCCATCTGAAAAGTAAACCTGTCAACCCCACCTAAGGATTCACTATGTCTCAGCAGTTTCTCCGCAACCTGCTCGGGACCACCCAATACCAACACTCCTTTTGGGCCAGCCAAATGATCGAACTGTGTTTTGGTTACCGGAGGCCATCCACGCTCCCTACCAAGTTTGGTCCACAGTTCTGCATATCCGGGATAGTAATCTGCAATGGCTTGTTCATTACTTGCAGCAACATATCCTGGCGAGTGCAAGCCAACTTTCAAATCCTCAGCGGCGAAGCCTGCGCGGTGCCCTGCCTCACGGTACAAGTCAATCAAGGGGCGAAAACGTTCGGTTTCACCGCCAATTATCGCTACCATAAGTGGTAAGCCTAATGAACCCGCCCGCGCAAAGGATTCGGGTGTACCACCTACACCTAGCCAAACTGGTAATTTATCCTGAAAAGCGCGCGGATATACAGGTTGGTTCTGCAATGAAGGCCTGAATTTGCCCGACCAGTTCACAAATTCCTGATCTCGAATACGTAACAGAAGATCTAGTTTCTCTGCAAACAGCGCGTCATAATCCTTAAGATCAAATCCAAACAGCGGGTAGGCATCTATAGCCGAGCCGCGGCCAACAACAAGCTCTGCCCTGCCTTTAGAGATCAGATCTAGTGTGGCAAAATTTTGATAGACACGCACAGGGTCGGAAGTGCTTAACACCGTAACCGCACTGGTAAGCCGAATCTGTTTGGTCCTTGCTGCAGCTGCAGATAGAATCACTGCCGGGGCAGAATCCAAAAACTCCTTTTTGTGATGTTCGCCAATACCAAAAACGTCCAGTCCGGCCTCATCAGCCATGGATATCCTGTCCAACAACTGTTCCATTGCCGCTACACTGCTTAGTGTTTTGCTACCGTACATTGCCGAAGCAAAGCTATCTATTCCTATTTCCATGTTATTAGCTAGTTCTAATTCACCCAAATTTACACCTCTTAACATTAAGGAATATTAACCTATGATAAGAAAACTCACTTTCCAATTTCTCATAGTTTCCAAAACAGGTATATGTCCTTTAAATCG
The DNA here is from genome assembly GCF_946479715.1 of uncultured Pedobacter sp. The sequence goes on from NZ_CAMLHF010000024.1 coordinate 35,759, forward strand.
TTAAACAGTGCATCAACTTGCGCGGAAATTCCAAATATTTTTGATTAGTTTTGTTTAAAATTAGCGATATGAACAGAAAGAGTTGTCTTCCTCCTCCTACACCTTAATAATTAACCAGCACTGTAGACCTGCGACTTTGCGGATCAGTTGATCGACACGTTGACCCATGGGGCACACATCTAGTTTATTTATTAATCTTTAGTTCCTGTTTTTAAGAACAGGCAGACAATTCTTTTATGAAAAAATCATATTTGGTATTACACTTTGCTGTATTACTAGCGGGTTTCACCGGCATATTCGGTAAACTCATTTCCCTTAACGAAGGACTCCTGGTTTGGTACAGGGTATTTTTCTCTTCGATTATTCTCTTACTGGTTTTAAACCTGTTTAAAGTAAAGGCCAGCATAACCACTAAACAGAAGTTTAATATTGCAAAAATTGGGGTTTTTATCACCATACACTGGGTATTCTTTTACGCCAGTATCAAGTATGCTAATATCTCCATTGGTGTAGTCTGTTACTGTCTGACCAGCTTTTTTACCGCAGTTTTCAGTCCGTTGATTAACCGACAGAAATTCAACCTCACCGAGCTTTTATTAAGTCTGCTCACACTTGCCGGCATTGCCCTGATCTTTCATTTCGATTCTTCCTATCAGCTAGGAATAGGACTGGGTGTCTTATCCTCAGCTTTCGCTGCCATTTACACTATTTTTAACGAGCGGCTAGTCAGAAAATACGACAGCAGGATCATTAACTATTACCAGATGATTGGAGGCACCATTTTCTTAGGTATATTGCTTCCCTTTTATCTGTATTATTTTCCAGCACCATCTCTCCTTCCCAGCTTTAAAGATACGATGTATTTGTTGTTGCTTGCTTCCTTTTGTACAGTAGGGCTTTATGTGCTTTTTGCTGAATCATTAAAACGCATCTCTGCATTTACAGTAAATTTAAGTTTTAACCTTGAGCCCATATATGCCATCATACTTGCCTTTCTGTTCTTTAACGAAAGCAAGGAGCTAAATGTTTCCTTTTATATTGGTCTGCTCTTTGTGATGGCTTCAGTCATCTTACAGACTATATTTTCACTTAAGCGGTCACCCGGAATACCTGATGGCATTGAGTAATTGGAGGATATGCCACTAATTGCTAAATTTGACCCAGTTTAGATATCACTGATATTTATGAGATCAGGGTAATCAATAACATCAAACTAATAGGATATATAATAAATGGAAGAAAACGATTTTGTTTCAATTTGGCTGGAAGAAAGCGGAAATCCGGCAATCGAGGAGTTAACAAGGGTAAACCGTGAGGTTGCTGATGAAATAGCAAATTTTTTATTAGAGAAAGGGCTTAATTCAGGGGATCTTTCGACTATAGTAGATATCAATCACGACGAAATTACCAGGTGGCTGAATGGTAAACATTCTTTCAGTATGAAAAGCCTGAAAGATATGACACACACACTGGCAGATCACAACGTGAAATAGTAAACTGCAGTTTCATTTAATTTTTCGTTTTAAGGATATTGAATCGATATTGATAATTTAACATAACATACCGCTTTAGAATAAGCTGTTCGTTAGTAATCAGTGCGTTCAAATATCCGTACCTGCTCACAGAAATGTTTTGGTTCAGCAGATCATAAACAGATAGTTTCAACTGCCCGCGATCTTTTTGATGTGTGAGTAAAGACAACGCTAAGTTAACAATATGTGAGCTTCTCGAAAAACCCTGAGCAATCTGCGGGTTATACATGAACGAATATTTTGCATCAATGACAATCCGCTTAGGAAGCCTGAACGAACCGGAACTGCCCAGGCTATGGGAATAGTTTAACACAGTCTTGAAATCCTGATTTATGTAATCGACCAATGACCTTCGATACACGTAGTAGAAATTTATCATGGCAACTGATTTATAATTGAGACTGAAATCCTGGTTTACTCCAAATGAACGGACACGCTGTCTGGCTTCATCATTGTTTAAAAAAACGATTCTGCTATTGTAACTACCAGATAAGCCTGTTTGCATACCTATCTGCCATTGTTGTGATTTCTTAAATTGCTTGCCAATTGAACCACCCCCGTCGATCCACTGCCCGCCGTCTTTGTTTACCGTGGTCGTAGTAGTAAAACCTTTATCGTCTATCACAGCCTTTTGCACAAAATTATTACCTGAGAACATCGAACTGGCATATCCACTGATACTTAGCATCCGAGATGTTATGTATTTATAGTAGTTTGCCCTCAAATTCCGTTGCCTGCTGGGCATTAACTGCGGGTTTCCTATGAACGTTGACTGTGCGGATATTTCTCTGGAAAGTGGCTGCATATTGTAAAGAGATGGAAAATCAACCCATTCGCCATAACTCATCGAAAGCCCACTGTAATCTATAGAAAATGATGGGAAGAGGACAGTAGAACGTTGTCTGATGTCATTAGCAGAAGTATTGAATTTGTTATTGACATCCTGAATTTCCAAGTCGAGCGCCACTCTTAGCCTCAGATTAGTGTTAATCTGATAATTGAGCAGAGGCTTAATGTTTTGAAAGAAGCCTGTCCGTTCAAAATCGTTGCTTTGCTCTGGCCTGAACTGATCGTAATTTCCTGATGTAAATGCTGGAGCGCGTTGCGGCGGATGCAGTTAC
>NZ_CAMLHF010000025.1 GCF_946479715.1 uncultured Pedobacter sp.
TTAATAAATTTTCTGCGATTCATACAATTAGCTAAAGGTTTTATAATTCGGTTTTCACGAATATAAAAATATTCCGGTTTTTTTTAAGGCTTCTTATTGTTTAAAAATCCAATGCTAATCTCTGTTTTTCTTGTAAGGGCACTAATAGTTAAAGTACTTTCATATGGTAAACCATAATAATCCTTGCCATCAATTACGCCATCATTGTTAAGGTCTACCCATTTAAAATTCCCAGGAGCTGCATTATTCTGTTTTGCTGCAGTATTTACATCAGTATCTGATTGAAAGATTCCCGAAATAGCGTACCCCATATAAAAGCCATTGTTCGGTTCAACCGCATTTCTAAATGTATTCGTTTTGTTACTATAAAAGGCTTCAATATAGTACCTTCCTGGAGCCAGTCTCTTTAAGCTTGCTTTGCCCGTAGCATTTGTTTTTTCACTATAAGCTACCTTCCCATTGGCATAATCCCTTTGCGAAGCATAAAGATTCACTGTTGCTCCAGAAATTACCTCTCCTTTAGGTTTCGTAACACTCCATTTAGAACCATCCCATACAGTAACTTCAATGGTTGTTGTATGCAGTTCATCAGTTGTGGTTGTAGGACTCAGCGATGATTTTATTGCATGCACTGCATCATTATCGTTGTATATGATTTGCTTACCACCCACCTGCACTCCATTTACCCATATGGTATCGGCAACACGAGTAATCTTTAATTCCTTTCCACTCAAAGCACTAAAGATTCTTTTGTTGTATAATTCATAATGGTTCAACGACCCTTTTATAATATGATCTCTAACGATAGTTGGAGTAACCGGTAATTCATCATTTAAAAATGCGAACACGGTAATTCCATCTGATACCTCCTCTTTAATAAGTGAAAGTTTTTTAAGCGCATTGATGAAATTACTTATGCTATCAGCATCAGCGAGTTCAGAGGTAATATTTTTAATTAACTGTTGGGGTTCAAGCGAACTATCGTCCGCAGATACAGGTTTTTCTTTTTTACATGAGAAAATAAAAGCAAATAACAAAAGAGCACCCAACGGCTTACAGATTCCTTTTTTGATTGAACAAAGATGTCCTTTAAAGGAAAATAAATGATTAAACATAAACGAGAGAATTAAAAGTGTTAATTTATAAGTTGAATAAAGGTAGGTTCTTACAAGAATAAATCAAACAACTACTTATCTGTAAACACCATATCACTGGTCATTTCCATAGGAATCGTCACACCTTCAGGCATCTTATCATTTGCTTTAATCTCCATACTTCCTTTAATATCCTGATTAATCTTTCCTTCAATTATCCAACCTGTATTCTTATCAATCTTAATAACTGAATTCATAGTGCCAGCAAGATTATACTTTATTGGCATTCCATTAATTTCCGTATAAACATCCTTATTTTTTGTGGTAAACATGGAAGCGCCACTAACAACAAATTCTGTTGCAGTAATTTCATCAAGCTTATAAACACCATCTAACGTTGCAGACATGCCTGCTTCCAATTCTGTTTTCACATTCCATGTATCGCCTTTTGCTACTGCGCGGTCGGGGAACACCGCAGACAGCATTTCCAGATTACCTTTAAAAGCTTTATCACCATACGACTGCATAATCTTACTCCGCATTTGCTCTTTCTGTTCAGCAGTGAGCTGAGGGAACTTTTCAAATACTCCCGCATATAGTGCCTCTACATTCTTTACTTCCGTTATTTTACCCGCCTTGGTCATTTTAATTTGGAAAGATTTATTTTTCATCATACCAAAAACCGAAGACAAAACATCTTTTTCATCGTTCTTTTCAGAATCAAAGGTAGACTCGCCACCCGGATGAATTATTTTCATTGACAAGTTTACATAGCTTACGTCCATGCTATATATCCCTGCTGTATTATCTGTAACAACATACTTCATTTGACCGGTTATGGTCATATTAATATTTATAGCCTGACCATTCATTGTTTGCTTTACAATGGTATTGGCTACAGTTTTCTGAGTATAAGTTTGTCCTTTAGTTAGCTTTAACTCAATCTTTTGAGTTTGAGACATGCATGAAAAACATACAAAAACAGAAAGAAAGAAACTGAAAATAATTTTCATAAGGCGTTAGTTTGATTTAAAGAATTAGTTACAATAACTAAAGTAAAATTACAGGAAAATGCGACATTTCTCTAATATCACCAATAAATCATTTATATGTAACATTCTGTTTATATCACTATATATCTACTAAAGATTTCTCTTCTTTGCGACCGAATGAACGTTCAATTAAACAATTTCAACAGCAAGCGCGAGGCTATTTTAAATAGCACATTAGTACTCGTTAAGGAGTACGGATTTCATGGCGCTCCTATGAGCCAGATTGCCAAACATGCCAATGTGGCCGCAGGAACCATCTATCATTATTTTGATTCGAAAGAAACACTAATTGTTGAGCTTTATATAAGAACTAAAGATCAATTGGCAGAAGCCATACTTGAAGGCTATGATGAATCAAAATCCTATAAGGATCGTTTCTTTAAATTCATGATCAATCAATACAATTTTTATATACAAAATGAACCTGCAATGGTCTTTCTGGAGCAGTATATAAACTCCCCTTTTGCAAAGAATTTCCCCGAAAAAGACAGTATTTTGTTTAAAGAAAAAGTAATTGGATTTTTTCAAGCCGGAATAGATGGAGATTATTTTAAAAAAATAGACCCCAGATTGCTCGGACCAACAATAAGAGGCACGTTAGTTGCGGCTGCAAACTTCAGATTATCAGAGCATATGATATACTCTGAAGAGGACATTGCGGAGGTGGTGCAGATTGTTTGGGACGGAATTAAAAGACAATAATATATATAATGGCTTTAACTATACTCAATTCCCCTTTTAAATATGAAAATTCATAAATTACTCGTAATGCTTCTTATAGGTTTACCCGCATTGCTACCCGAAAAATTGGTAGCACAAACGGCAAACAATGATAAACAGCTCAGCAATGCTACACTTCAGGAAGTGATAGATTATGCACTAAATAACAGACCGGGGGTGAAGCAATCTCAGATCGATGAAGAGATTGGCGAGCGCGATATCAAATCAGCGCTGTCCGGCTGGTTCCCTCAAATTAGTGGTAATGCAAATTATAACAACAACCTAAAGCAACAGGTAAATGCGCTTACTACTAATGGCGAAACCAACTACATAACCTTTGGCACCAAACATACTTCTGCGGTTACTTTACAGGCCGATCAGCAATTTCTAAATGCTGGTCTTATTCAGGCTTCAAAAGCATCGAAATATTACAGACAACAGTACAAGCAAAGTACAGAAAACACTAAAATAAATACTGTTGTAGATGTGAGCAAAGCATATTTTGATATCCTTACCAGTGGCGAGCAGTTAAACATTATCAATGAAAACATAGCCCGTTTAGAAAAACAACTGAAAGATGCATCTGCTCAGTATGAGCAAGGCTTGGTAGACAAAACAGATTTTCAACGTGCCCAAATTAGCTTAAGCAACTCCAAAGCCGATAAAAAGAGAACTGAGGAATTGCTAAAATATAAATACGCTTATCTTAAAGAGATCATCGGATATGGTACTGATAAAGACTTTAGTTTAAACTTAAAGTCCGACAGTATGGAACAAGGTATTCTTTTAGACACCAATGCACAACAGGCTTATCAGAACAGAGTTGAATATCGGTTGCTGCAAACGCAAAAGCAATTACAGCATTTAAATACCAGCTATAATAAATGGAGCTACCTGCCCTCTATTTCTGGTTTTGTAAACTATAGCTATAATTATTTAAACAACAACTTTAGCAATCTGTACGATAAATCTTTCCCGAGTTCGGTACTTGGGTTAAAACTAAGTGTCCCAATTTTTCAGGGAACCAAAAGAATTCAGGAAATCAGAAAATCTGAATTACAGGAAAAAAGAATTGACCTTGATTTGTTGAATACTAAAAATCAAATCAATACGCAATATGAGCAAGCAATGGCTACTTACAAAGCAAATCTGAACGATTGGAAAACAGCAAGATCAAACGTTGATATTTCCAGACAAGTATACAATACGATTAAACTTCAATACGATGAGGGGATTAAAACTTATCTGGACCTGATGACATCAGAAACAGATCTGCGTACTGCCCAACTCAATTACTTAAACTCATTATACAGTCTGCTTTCTTCGAAACTTGACGTACAACAAGCACTAGGAACTATCATCGTAAATTAACGTAATTTAATAAGAACTCAAATGAATACTACTAACTACATAAAACTAGGCATCGTAATACTAGGAACAGTTACATTAGCCTCTTGCGGTGGCGATAAAAACGCCGGACAACAGCAAGGTCCCCCTCCCGCTACACCCGTAACCACTTACACTGTATCAGATCAGGAAGTAATCACTACAGATTCTTATCCTGGGGTAGTGGTTGCTTTAAACGAAGTTGAACTACGCCCGCAGGTTGGTGGTTACATCACGGCTATCTACGTAAAGGATGGTCAAAAAGTATCAAAAGGTCAGAAGCTTTATGAAATTGACCGCACAAAATATATTGCGGCAAACAACACGGCTAAAGCAAATCTTGCGGTTGCCAAAGCTAATCGCGATAAAGCAAAAAAAGATGCTGATCGCTATACCAGACTTGCAGAGCAAGATGCAGTGGCAAAACAACGTGTTGATTACGCGTTAACAGATTTGGCAAATGCAGAATCGCAGGTAGCCGCAGCACAGGCTCAGTTATCATCTGCTGCAAATGACCTACAGCGTTCAATCATCGTATCGCCGTTAAACGGAACAATAGGAATATCTCAGGTTAAACTGGGCGCTTTAGCAACTCCTGGTACAACTTTATTAAATACGGTTTCGAGCAATAATCCTATAGCAGTAGACATTGCTGTTAACCAGGCAGAAATTCCTCGTTTTGTACGTTTACAAAAGAATACTACAGCAGTAAAAGATTCACTTTTCAATATTCAATTACAGGATGGCAGCATTTATACCGGGCAAGGTCATATTACCGCTATCGATCGCGCTGTGGACCCCCAAACAGGAACCATCAAAGTAAGGATCAGTTATCCAAACGCTGAAGGGAAACTTTTTGCAGGTATGACTGTAAATCTAAAAGCTTTAAATAAAGCGTCAGAACATCAACTGGTAATTCCATACAAATCTGTTATAGAGCAGCTGGGCGAATTTAATGTTTTTGTTGTAGGTGATAGCAGCAAAGCCGAAGCCCGCATCGTTCAACTGGGTAAACAGTTTGACAAAAGTGTAGTGGTAAAAAGCGGACTAAAACAAGGGGAAGTAGTTGTGGTAGATGGTGTACAAAATGTACGTCCAGGTGCTGTAGTTACGACCGCTCCGGCTGATGCAGCCCCGGGAGCACAACCAGCAGCAGGCGCAGTTAAAAAATAGATTTAAAGAAATTCAGAGATATGATATCAGAAGTATTTATAAAGCGACCCATCACAGCTATTGTGATTTCCCTTTTGATTGTTCTGGTTGGTACCATCGTGATTACCACATTGCCGATCAGTCAATACCCAAATATAGCACCTCCAACGGTTACAGTGAGCGGCACCTATACCGGTGCGGATGCGCAAACTGTAGAGCAAACTGTAACTACACCTATAGAAAGCCAGATCAATGGTACTCCGGGCATGAAATACATGTCATCGAACAGTACATCTGATGGCCGCTCGGCAATAACCGTTACTTTTGATGTGGGTACAAACATAGATGTTGCCGCCCTCGATGTTCAAAACAGGGTGGGTATTGCAGAACCTGCCTTACCCGAAGCGGTAAGACGTTTAGGAGTAACCACTAAAAAAGCAAACAACGATATTTTGATGGTGCTTGGACTTTACTCTCCTAATGGCACTTATGATCAGAAATTCATTTCGAACTACGTAAACTTATACGTAAAAGACGCTCTATTAAGGATTAAAGGTGTTGGAGATGTTCAGGCATTCGGTCAGCCTTTTAGTATGAGGATCTGGCTTGATGCCAACAAACTTGCCAGACTGAACTTAACCCCAGCAGATGTTTCGGCTGCAATTGCAGAACAAAACTCTAGAATCCCGGGTGGTACAGTAGGTGGCCCTCCTCAAAACAGCAATCAAACTTTCGAATTCTCAGTAATCCTTGATGGTGACCTGAGTACGGAAGAGCAGTTTAGAGACATTGTAGTAAAAACAGGAGCCGATGGTTCTGCAGTTTACTTAAGAGATGTAGCCAGAGTAGAGCTTGGTGAGTTTGCTTATTCAACCAATTCAAAGATAAACGGCAAGGTGTCCTCTATGATGGCCATCAATCAAACTCCAGGTGGTAATGCTGTGCAAACAGCCGATGGAATAGATAAAGCCATGCTTGAGCTAAAAAAATCTTTCCCTAAGGATTTGGATTATGTAGTGGCTTATGAAACAGTATCTATTGTAAAGGTTTCCATCAATGAGGTAGTTCACACCCTTGTAGAAGCATTAATACTGGTAACGCTGGTTGTATTTTTCTTCCTTCAAAGCTGGAGAGCAACATTGATCCCAATTCTGGCGATCCCCGTTTCCATAATAGGTACATTTATCTTCTTTACCCTTTTCGGATTTTCTATTAACGTACTTACCATGTTTGGTTTCGTACTGGCCATCGGTATTGTGGTGGATGATGCCATTGTGGTGGTAGAAGCGGTGCAGCATTACATGGATCACGAAGGACTTTCGGCACCTGATGCAACACGCAGGGCGATGAAAGACATTACCGCTCCAGTAATTGCTATAGCATTAATACTTGCAGCTGTATTTATTCCGGTAGGATTTATACCCGGCATGGTTGGTCAGTTGTATCAGCAATTTGCCATCACCATTGCAGTTTCGGTATTGATCTCGGCATTTATCGCTTTATCATTAACACCTGCATTATGTTCATTGCTGCTTACACCAATGAACCTGAACAAAGATTCAAGGGGATTAAACAAATTCTTCTTTAAATTTAATATATGGTTTGCCAATGTAACCAGCAAATACTCAAACGGTGTAAAATGGGCCTTAAAAAAGGCTCCTTTAATGGTGATTATTCTGATCTGTCTCTATGTTGGAACCATTGGTCTATTTGCTAAAAAACCATCTGGATTTATTCCTAATGAAGATGCTGGAGTATTTTTAATGGGAGTTACTTTGCCAGAGGGAGCCTCTGCAGCACGCACGGATGCATTAATCAAAAGAGTTACAGAAACCATACTAAAAAAATACCCGGAGGTAAAAAATGTTACTTCAATTGGTGGTATCAACATCCTTAACAGATCATTCAAATCTAATGCTGCCACATTCTTTGTGCAGTTAAAAGATTGGGACGACAGACCAGGGGACGTGGCTACAACTATCGCCAATATTTCTCAGGACTTTAAGGGTGACAAAGAAGGGAGCGTAATTGTTGTTGCACCGCCTCCCATTCCTGGATTGGGTATTAGTGGTGGTTTCTCTTTGCAGATCCAGGAAAAACAAACCGGCGACATAAAGCAGTTTGAGGCCAACGTAGGCAAGTTCCTTGCCGCCGCCAATCAGAGACCGGAAATTGCGATGGCCTATACCCTATTTAATGCACGAACTCCAAATTACCAGGTCCATGTTGATCGTGACCAGGCTAAAAAGATGGGCGTTTCAATAGGTACAGTTTATAGCACTATTTCCGCTTATCTGGGTAGTAGCTATGTAAACGACTTTACCAAATACGGAAGAAATTTCCGTGTAGTTACTCAGGCCGACACCAATTTCAGAAAAGGTATTGAGAACCTTAACGGTCTGTATGTTAAAAATTCGGCAGGTGCCTCTGTACCATTAAGTTCAATAGTTAGCTATAATATAGTAGAAAAAGCTTCCATTATAAATCACTTTAACCTGTTCAGGTCTATTGAGGTAACAGGAGCGGCAAAACCAGGCTTTAGTTCTGGTGATGCCCTTACTGCAATGGAAGAAGTGGCAGCACAAACCTTACCGGCAAATTATTCCTATAATTTCTCCGGTTTGAGTTTAGAGGAAAAAGAAGCAGGTAACAGTACCACATTAATCTTTGCACTTATTATTGTTTTCGTATTCCTGTTACTCGCTTCTCTATATGAAAGTTGGTCTGTTCCATTCTCTATCCTTTTGGCTGTGCCACTTGGTCTGTTTGGAGCTATTCTGGCACTTACATTTTTGCCAAAACTCGACAATAATATATACGCACAGGTCGGTTTAATTACACTGATTGGTCTTTCTGCAAAAAATGCAATCCTTATTGTCGAATTTGCGAAAGAACGTGTGGATTGGGGTATGGAGTTAATTGCAGCTACAATTGAAGCAGTGAAACTTCGTTTACGCCCAATTATCATGACATCTCTGGCCTTTATATTAGGGGTTATTCCATTGATTATTTCTCATGGTGCAGGTGCTGTTTCCAGGATGACAATCGGCTGGACAGTTGCAGCAGGTATGCTTTCGGCAACCATTCTTGCCATATTTATTGTACCTGTATTATTTGTGTTAATTACTAAGCTTGCTTATGGTAAAAAGAAACTTGCAGAATTGCACGCTTCTTATAAACCAGAAGAACATAAAGATACTTTGCATGCCGATTAGGCTGTAAAGAGTAAGGTTTAAACACGGAAAAAGCTGACCATATGGTTGGCTTTTTCTGTATACAAGTATTTGATAATGGATGTATTTTATTACATTACCTACCTGTTTAATCAGCGTCCATATGGTTAGTTTTATTATGCGAAAATCAACACTTTTAAAAACCTTGTTTAGTATCGCAAGTTTTACCCTTGCATCTTTTCAGAATATATCTGCCCAGCAAAAACCCAATATTGTATTTGTTTTAACAGATGATATGGGCTACGCTGATTTGGGTTGCTATGGTAATCCGGTTATAGAAACACCTTTCTTAGATCAAATGGCCGCCAAAGGCATTAAGGCTACCAATTTCGCACTGGCATCTCCAACCTGTTCGCCATCACGTGCGGCCTTTCTTACCGGTCGATACCCTACCAGATACAATATACCTGCGCCTTTAGGGCCTGGTTCTGATCAGGGTTTGCCTGCCTCAGAACTTACAATGGCTGAAATTTTAAAAACCGGCGGGTATAAAACCAACATGATTGGTAAATGGCATTTGGGCGACAAAAAGGCTAACCTGCCAATGGAACAAGGTTTTGATAATTATTACGGATTGCTGTATAGCCACGATTACCGCAGCCCTTATGTGCAAACCGACACCACCATTAAACTGTACCGAAACTATAAGCCAGAGGTCTACAAGCCTGCTGATAGCTCACTAACCTCTTTATACAACAATGAAGCTATAAAGTACATTAAAAAACAAAAAAAGGGGGAACCATTCTTTCTATATCTTGCCTACAACATGCCTCATTTACCAGTATATTTTGCTGCCCACAAAAAGAATAGCGACTTAACACATGGCGGGGAACTTGGTTACGTTGTAAACGAAATGGACAGAGGTTTAAGTCAAATCTGGAAAACATTGGAACAACAGGGCTTAGCCGACAATACTATTTTTATTTTTACGAGCGATAATGGCCCCTGGACTAATTACCCTGAAAGAATGTCTGGAGATGGTAAAACCCGACAGAATCATGCCGGATATGCCGTTATATTACTCGGCAGTAAGGCTACTACTTATGAAGGTGGCACAAGGGTTCCATTCATTTTATACTGGAAAGGACACACACAAGCACAGGTTCAGAAACAACTTTTTAGCAGTGTTGATTTATTACCTACCCTGGCCGAATGGAGTGGCACTAAACTACCCGATGACCTTAAAATTGACGGGCAATCGGTAGCTCCATTGTTTACTAAAAAAGACGTACCCTTCCAGCATCAACCAGTGTACTACGTCCATTATGGTGTTCCAGAAGTAGCACGTGTGGGAGATTGGAAGCTTAGAAGAACCAAAGAAAGCGGAATAGAATTATTTAATCTGGCAGAAGATCCTTCAGAACGGGTAAATTTAAATAATGATTATCCGGAGGAATCCAAAAAGCTATTAAAAATACTAGACAATTATCCTGACAAGTAGGGTTTTAGTGTGGGTTGAATAAGCCTTAGCAGGGCCTTTCCGGGGCTAAAAGCCCTACCAAGGCCCTATTGACGCCCTAGCAAGGGCCTGTCAACTACAGCATATAATTAAAGTGCATTTAACTTGTCGCTAAGCAACTTAGTTACTTCGTTAAAGTAACGTTTACGACCATATCCCATTACCCAGCGGATGCCCCCTAAAGCATTCGTAATAAAAACTTCTTCAGCTTCTTTTAATACTTCGGGGTTTATTTGTGCTTGTATTACAGGAATTTCGTTGGTTTTGGCAATATTCATTACCACATTTCTCATTACCCCTGCAATACAACCTTCTGTTAAAGCCGGTGTATAAATCTGTTTATCGTAAACCACAAAAATATTAGAACTGATGCTTTCGCATAAAAATCCATTTTGATTCAAGATAAAGGCTTCGTCCAGGTTATATTGTTTTTTATACAGCCCAGCCATCACATAAACCAAAGAATTACATGTTTTATAATTTGAGAGTTTATCAACAGGCTTAGTAAGTTCATCAAATACGTCAACAATTAATCCTTTTTTATTGAGTTCGTATGTGCTTTCGGTTAATGCAGATGCCTCCAATACATATCCCGATTTGTTGCTGTTTGGTGTATATAACCCATCGCCTGCCCTGTAAACAGACAATCTGAACCTTACATTATCTTTAAGCTTGTTCTTTTTACAAAGCTCATTGGTTTTTTGTTTCAGAAAATATTCATCGAACAAAGTTGCACCCTCCATTTTAAGAGCTTTCATTCCAGCTCTTAACCTATCGGCATGCAATTCGGCAAACTTAAGTTTTCCGCCAGACATTCGCATAGATTCAAAAAGGCCATCACCATACCTGAAACTGCGGTTATCAGCAGTTATAATAGGTTGATTTTTTAATATAAATTCGTCGTTATGTAAAATGTACTCTTGCTGCATTTATTGAGGCTCTACGATATAGTTTCTCCATTTATTTAAAGCTGTATCGAAATCGGGTGGCAAAGGTGCTTCAAATTCCATATACTTTTTAGTAGTTGGATGAATAAAACCTAAAGTTTGTGCATGTAAAGCCTGTCGTGGTAAAATATTAAAGCTGTTTTGTACGAACTGCTTGTATTTATTAAAGGTAGTCCCTTTTAATATTTTATCTCCTCCATAATTTGCATCATTAAATAATGGGTGCCCTATATGCTGCATATGTGCCCTGATTTGATGTGTTCTTCCCGTTTCAAGTTGACAACTAATTAGTGTTACATATCCTAAACGTTCCAGAACGGTATAATGTGTTACAGACCACTTACCTTTTTCTTCATCATCGTAAACATCCATCACTATTCTATTCTTAGCGCTACGACCAATGTAACCTGTTACAGTACCATCCTGCTCTATATCGCCCCAGGCTAAAGCAACATATTTACGGGTAATGCTATGATCAAAAAATTGCTTGGCAAGTTTGGTCATAGTGATTTCGTTCTTACTAATCAGCAATAAGCCTGAGGTATCTTTATCAATACGGTGCACCAAACCAGGCCTACCCTCATTACCTGGCAATTGTGGCAATTGCTCAAAATGAAAGGCAAGCGCATTTACCAGTGTACCTGTATAGTTATTATATCCGGGATGGACTACCATTCCTGCTGGTTTATTTACTACCAAAAGATCAGCATCCTCATAAACGATATCTAGTGGAATATCTTCCGGATAAACTTCCGTATCTCTTGGAGGATGCGGAAATACAACAGATATTTCATCTGCCGGCTTTACTTTATAGCTCGGTTTTACTGTTTTTTGATTAACCAGAACGTTTCCGGCGTCTATTGCGTTTTGAATGCGGTTACGGGAAGCATTTTCTACCCGATACATTAAAAACTTATCAATGCGCAATAAAGACTGTCCTTTATCAACAACAATGTTCAAATGTTCATACAGATCCTGCTCCTCTAATTCTGCCCCGCTATTGTTGTTTTCCATTAAAATTGTGTTTTATTTCTATTAATTAATCATTAAATGCTTCTGCATTATCCCCCAATTTTAATATTTCGGGGTTTTAGCGATTTCGTTTTGCAAAACTAATCTTTAGCAACAACATATTTAGAAAAGAAATTGGCCTATTATTTGAGAAGTGCATGATCCAGACTAAATAATTTTACTATGAAAAATTTTACTGAGAACATAAAAGTAATTCTTAACTTCTTTCCTTATTTGATTAAAAAAATCTACTTTAAGCATTAATTAATACTGTTTAATAAAAGGCCATTTATATTTGTACAATGTTTACAGATATTTATAGTCCTATACATCAATTAAAGCACCCTGCAAGAAACCAGGTATTGGTAAAAAGAGATGATTTAATTGATCCTTATATTTCTGGAAACAAATGGCGTAAGCTAAAATACATCTTAAAAGATGTACAGAAAAACAATAAAAAACACATTGTTACTTTCGGTGGAGCCTTTTCTAATCACCTTGTTGCAACGGCAGCTGCTTGTGCCAGGGCTGATCTAAAAAGCACAGCTTTTGTGCGTGGCGAAGTGGTAAGCAACGAAATGCTATTGCTTTGCAAACTGTTTGGGATGAATTTAATTTTTACCGACAGAGACAGTTACAGAAACAAACCATTATTATTTGATGCTCATTTTGGAACGGATCCCGACGCTTATTTTGTTGATGAGGGCGGTGCCGGTGCAGAAGCTGTTAGAGGCTGCGCAGAGATTATTGCTGAACTACCTAAGGATATTGATCATCTGTTTTGCGCCGCAGGAACAGGAACCACTGCTGCAGGTCTGTTAAAAGGCATTCATCAGCGTAAGTTAAAAACTCAACTTCATGTAGTGCCCGTTTTAAAAGGCGGTGACTTTATTGCGGATGAAATTTATAAGCATACCGGAAACATTGAACAACTGGTTATGCATACTGATTATCATTTTGGTGGATACGCCAAAACCCCTCCTGCATTGATTGAATTTATTAAAAATTTTGTTGCTGATGAGGGGATGCTTATTGACCCCGTATATACCTCAAAAATGTTCTTCGCAATTGACGACCTGATAGGCAATAATTACTTTAAAAAAGAAGATAAAATAATTGCCATCCATACCGGTGGTTTACTGGGAATCTGGGGTATGAAAGACAAGTTTATTTATTAACACTTGTTAGACCGAAATAGATTCTATTTCAAAAACATACTTTAAATCGTTTAAACCTAGTTTTTACTTCTAAGGGTTCAAATAGTGCCCGCATTTGTTAATTTGGGGGTTTTTATTACTTTTGATACGTATCAAAACATAGAAATTATGTATCAACTAACTGTAGCTCCAGAGCAGGTAAATGAAACTTTAAGCAAACACATTTTAGCAGATGGTTTTGACCTTACATACGATATGGAAAAAAGCCAGGGGGCTTATATTTATGATTCGAAATATAAGCGCTCTCTGCTCGATTTTTTTACTTGCTTTGCGTCTGTTCCTTTGGGCTACAACCATCCTAAAATGATAAATGATGAGGCTTTCAAGAAAAATCTTCTACAGGCCGCATTAGCCAATCCTTCTAATTCGGATGTATATACGCAACAATACGCTCAGTTCGTAGATACCTTTGCAAAAATTGGTATCCCTTCATATTTACCTCATGCTTTTTTTATTGCAGGAGGTGGACTTGCAGTTGAAAATGCCCTTAAGGTGGCTATGGACTGGAAGGTTCAAAAGAATTTTGCTAAAGGATATAAAGAAGAAAGGGGTTTTAAAGTACTTCATTTCGAAAAAGCTTTTCATGGCAGAACTGGTTATACCTTAAGTTTAACCAATACGCTTCCTGATAAAACCAAATGGTTTGCTAAGTTCGATTGGCCAAGAGTATCCGTTCCGGTAGTAAAATTCCCATTGGATGGCGACAACTTAAGGACAGCTGTTGAAACAGAAGAAACATCCATTGCTCAGATAAAACAAGCCTTTGCCGATAATAAAGACGACATCTGTGCAATTATTGTTGAGCCAATTCAATCTGAAGGTGGAGATAATCATTTACGTGAAGAGTTTTTAATTCAGTTAAAAGCATTGGCAGATGAAAATGATGCATTTCTGATCTACGACGAGGTGCAGACCGGAGTTGGTCTTACTGGCAAATTTTGGTGCCATCAGCATTATAGCGAAAAAGCCCGTCCGGATATTATTGCATTTGGCAAAAAGATGCAGGTATGTGGAATTTTGGTAGGCAACAAAGTTGATCAGATAGATAGTAATGTATTTAAAGTACCTTCTAGAATTAACTCTACCTGGGGAGGTAATTTAGTAGATATGGTTCGTTCTTCGCAAATCCTTCAAATTGTTGCAGAAGATAACCTGTGCGATAACGCGGCAGTTGTTGGCCAATATTTAAAAGAAGGCCTGCAAACACTAGCCGGAAAGTATGATAAAGTAACCAATGTTAGAGGTAAGGGCTTACTTTGTGCTTTCGACTTTCCAAATAAAAGCATGCGCGATGAGTTTATAAAAAAAGGAATGCAGCATAATGTAATGTTTTTAGGCTGCGGAAATCAGACCATCAGATTCAGACCTGCGTTATGTATGGAGAAAAAACATATTGAAGAAGGTTTAGCAATCATGGAAACCATTCTACCAGCCTTATAATGCAGAGAAAATATTTCAACATCCTGCTGGGTGTTATTGTTTTGGTTTTAGTTGGTTGGATGTTAAAGGGTACGTTTACTCAACCCGGAATAGATGGACTAAAAGGCGAGTTTAAGGAAATTGCACACTATAGGAACGACAACAATACAGGCCCTATACAGTACGTATTTGCTGTTACTGTAAAGGACACTGTTTGGAATGAAATGATAACCTATGGCAACTTTAAACCTCATCATAAAGGAGGAAATACTAAAGTGTATTACTTTTTGGAGGGCACACCTGTGCCAGACAAATTATATGCAGGTAAAGTAAATTTCGATACCAGTTTTAATAAATATTGTATTGCCCTTTATGAAAAAACTGCAATGGGCAATACAAGTATCGAAAAGGCGCCTTTTAAGTGATTACACAAAAGCTGAAAAACCGGTTATAGCACGCCCCACAATAAGGGTATTGATCTCTTTGGTTCCTTCGTAAGAATAAATAGCTTCTGCATCCGCTACAAAGCGAGCTACATCATATTCCAGCAAGATACCATTACCTCCCATAACTTCACGTGCCCTGCTTACTACATCGCGTGTGCGCATTGAACAGAAAACTTTGGCTAATGATGCATGCTCATCCGTAAGGAGGTTCTGATCTTGTAATTGCGACAACCGGAAACAGAGTGTTTGCATTGCTGTAAGATTGGAGAGCATTTCTACAAGATGGTTTTGTATCAATTGGTAGGATGCAATAGGCTTACCAAATTGCTTTCTTGTTCTGGTATATGCAAGAGCGCTTTCGTATGCACCTCTGGCACAGCCTACGGCCTGCCATGCTACCCCTGCCCTGGTCATCTTTAACACCTTTGCCGTGTCTTTAAATGAATTTGCATTTTGTAAACGGTCTTCTTCGTCAACTTCACAATTGGTAAGTGTTATAAGCCCGTTTTGTACAATCCTTAATGCCATCTTGTCCTGCATCTTCTCAACAGCAAATCCTTTTGTACCTTTTCTAACCAGGAAACCTTTTACCTCATTATCGTCTACATCTCTTGCCCATATTATAGTAACATCTGAAAAGGTAGAATTTCCTATCCATTTTTTTTGCCCATTTAATATCCATTTACTGCCTTGTCGCTTAGCCGTTGTGGTTAATCCGCCTGCAACACCAGAACCCACTTCCGGCTCAGTTAATCCAAATGCTCCAATTATTTTCATCTGTTGCATATCTGGTAGCCATTGCTGCTTTTGCGCGTCGGATCCTAAAAGATATATCGACCCCATGGCCAATCCACTCTGCACACCAAAAAAAGTAGACATGGAGGTATCAACCCTGGCCATTTCCATTGCCAGCATACCTTCCATAAGATTCGATTTGTTGGGGCATCCGTAGCCCTGATAAGTCAAACCACAAATATTTAATTCTGCAATTTTAGGAATAAGCTCAAAAGGAAATTCGGCTTTAAGCCAGTATTTATTAACTACGGGCTTTACTTCCTTTTCCAGAAATGCTCTTACTTTTAATTGAAGGGCCCTATCTTCATCTTTTAAAGCTTCATCGCCCAGATGGTAAAAATCGCCTTCAATTGGAGGTAGTTCTCTTTTTTTATGAGGTGTTCCAATCATCTTCATGAGACCTTGCAATTGGGTTTCATCAAGATTAGCTACTGAGTCTACAATTTTGGGTAAGTCTACCTTTTTAGAAAGCTCATCAAGTTTCTTAAAATCTACACTTTTAAAAAGGGTATACGCATTCTTTAGAGAAGAAAATATATTGGCCATATTAAACTGTTTATATATAAAACAGAAATTAACTCTTTTTGTTGGAATATGGCCAATAAAATATGCTGATTAGGTAAGATCGAAAAGGCTGTTAACCCCTAAAAGTTTACGACAGGTAAAGCCTTCGGCATATGTTGTTCCAATTGATTTACCAAACTCACGCGCCCGGCCAATTACACTTTCAAAAAAATCTGGCGAGGAAATATAGGTATCTGGCCCATCCAGTTCAGGGTTGAAGAATTGAGTTTTAAATGCTTTTATGGAAGCTAACTTAGTTTCAATATATGGGGTAATATCGATAATGATATCGGGTTTAATATAACGATCCTGAATGTATTGGAATTGTAACCGTGGTCGCCATGCTTGTTGTTTCACTCCGTTAAGCTCGGTAGTTATCTTTGGCAGTCCTGAAAGGAAGCAGGCATCATTAGCAAGATCTCCGGCCCTGCCATGATCAGGGTGTCTATCGTGCAGGGCATTGGTTAATATAATCTCTGGCTGATACTTGCGGATCATTTTGACAACTTCAAGCTGATGTTCTTCATCATTCTTAAAGAAACCATCTTTAAACCTTAGGTTTTCACGCGTCTGGAGGCCAAGTATTTTGGCAGAATCGGCAGCTTCTTCATCACGGGTTTCTGCCGTACCTCGTGTGCCGAGCTCTCCTCTGGTAAAATCGACTATTCCTACTTTTTTACCTAGGGCAATGTGTTTGGCTATAGTTCCTGAACATCCCAATTCTGCGTCGTCTGGATGAACGGCAAGCACCAATATATCTAACTTCATGATGTGTATAGTTTATAAAAGATTGCTTTAAAGCAATTTCTGTATTTTCTTTTTTACTTTGGATGAAAGTGGTGTGGTAAATGGGAAAAAATAATCTACTACCTCACCATCTTTATTGATTAAATACTTGTGAAAATTCCATCTCGGGGTTGATTTTTGAGTCAGGAATTTGAAAAGCGGATGCGCATGGCTTCCGCGAACCATTATTTTATCGAACACAGGGAACTTAACGCCATAGTTAACCTCGCAAAAGGTATCTATTTCTTTTCCATCCAGAGGTTCCTGCCTGCCAAAATCATTTGATGGAAAACCCAGCACTTCGAAACCCTGGGCACTATATTCATCTCTTAAGTCTTGTAATTCTTTTAACTGAGGTGCAAAACCGCATGCAGATGCAATATTTACAACCAGAAGTACTTTATCTTTATAATCAGAAAGGTTTTTGTCAGAGCCATTAATCAGTTTTGCTTTAAATTGATGTATACTTTTGGATTTATCAGCCATAGGTTCTATTGATAAAACCCTGAAGAAATAATGATGGATTCGATATCTCTCTCTTCTTGCGGGTTATATGTGCTTTTCAAATTATGCCCTACTACCCTTGCAACAGATTGGTACAGGAACGCGGTAAAACCTCCCTTAGTTTCTTTCACAATATCGTAGGTTGTTCTGCCCAGTTCACGATCGATCAGTTTGGTAAGTATTTGACCCTGGGTTATGGTAAGTTCTTTTATTTCTCTGTTAAACATGTCTTTAATTTCTTTATCACATTGTTTAACAAGTTTTTTCTGTTCTCTTTTTTCTTGTGTTAGGGCCAAATCCTTTTCCAGTTGCTCATATCGTTGTTTTGCATAAAGAGCATAAGGCATCACCTTCATCACATTATACCTCAATCTGCTATAGGCAGCCCGTTCAGCCGGGGATTTGAATATTCTGACACCATATATAACAACCTCCTGTAAAGGTATCCATGGTATCATTTCGCCGTTATCATTAGTTCCGGCAACACGAATAGTATCATTTTTTCCAAGTACAGGCATTTTTATAGTAACGCCATTAACCTGCGCCCTAACCTGGGCACCGCTAATAATGACAATTAACAGAATAAATAACCTATAAAATTTCATAAATTTATACCCCTATAAAGGTAAAGCTAATTTATATTTTAGTTTTCATTTTCAACTCTAATATAATCTTTTAACGATAAAGAGCCATATTTTTTACGTAAATAATACAATACAAGTCAAATAATGACAAACTTAAATTTGGAAGAATTATTGCTCATATTAGTTACATCTTTATAAAAAACTTATATTGATAAAAGGGAGCGTAATCAACCGGGCAAACCAGCTCAACCGTTAATTACAAAAAACTAGTAGTAAAGCAATAACATGGAGGCTGTAGCTGGCAGAATTCATAACAACCAAAAAAAGGAAACACGAATGAAAAACGCTTTAGTGATTGATTTAGAAGCAGAGAAGCAAGAGATCCTAAAAAGATACAGGGCACTTTTACGCGCCTGTAAGCCGACACTTCAAAGGGGGGATAAAAAGGAAATCAGAAAAGCATTTGACATGGCTCTGGAAAGCCACAAAAACATGCGTAGAAAATCTGGAGAGCCATATATTTACCACCCTATTGCCGTGGCTCAGATTGCAGCAGAAGAAATTGGACTTGGAACCACCTCCATTGTATGCGCATTGCTTCATGATGTGGTAGAAGATACAGACATTACGCTTGAAGATATAGAACGTGAATTTGGAAAGAAAACAGCAAAAATTATTGATGGGCTAACCAAAATCTCGGGAGTATTTGATTACAACAGTTCTTTGCAGGCAGAGAATTTCAGAAAAATGTTACTTACTCTGGCTGACGACGTAAGGGTAATTTTAATTAAGCTTGCCGACAGGCTGCATAACATGCGGACTATGGATTTTATGCCAAGGCAAAAACAATTAAAAATTGCTTCTGAAACCATTTATCTATATGCCCCGCTTGCACACAGGCTAGGTTTATATGCCATTAAGTCTGAACTGGAAGATCTTTCAATGAAATATCTTGAACCAGATACTTATAAATACATAGCAACTCAACTAAATGAGAAAAAAGCTGAACGAACCTTATTTATTAAAAGATTTGTTGAGCCTATAAATGAAATATTGGCAGAACAAGGCTTAACAGCTGATATTTACGGCAGGCCGAAGTCTATCCATTCGATATGGAATAAAATGAAGAGCAAAAATATTCCTTTTGAAGAGGTATATGATCTTTTTGCAATCAGAATTATATTAGACAGTGCCCCTGAACATGAAAAAGCAGATTGCTGGAAAGCATACTCTATTGTAACGGATCTTTATCGCCCTAATCCGGATAGGTTGCGCGACTGGGTTTCTTCTCCAAAAGGAAATGGCTACGAATCGTTGCACACTACTGTTATGGGGCCTAAAGGTCAGTGGGTAGAAGTACAGATCCGTACTCAGCGAATGAATGAAATTGCCGAAAAAGGATTTGCTGCCCACTGGAAATACAAGGAATCTTCTAATGACAATGGTCTGGACCAATGGATTATGAAGGTTAGAGAGATGCTAAATAACCCTGAAGCTAATGCGTTAGATTTTCTTGACGACTTTAAGATGAATTTATTCTCTGATGAGATCTTCATTTTTACTCCTAAAGGTGCCTTGTTACAACTACCTCTAGGTGCAACAGCACTTGATTTTGCCTTTGAAATACATACTGATGTAGGTGCAAAATGTATTGGAGCTAAGGTAAATCATAAGCTTGTGCCGCTTTCATATAAGCTTCAGAACGGCGATCAGGTCGAAATCATCACCTCCAGCAAGCAAACACCAAAAGAAGACTGGCTAAATATTGTTGTAACAGCAAAAGCTAAATCTAAAATCAAATCGTCTTTAAAAGAGGAAAAAAGAAAGATAGCTGATCTAGGTAAAGAAACTTTGGAGCGTAAGCTTAAATCTTTAAAAATCACTTACAATACAGATAATTTAAACAAGCTTACTTATTTCTTTAAGCTACCATCAACCCAGGAACTTTTTATAGCAGTTGCAAATGGCAAAATTGAAGTAAAAGATTTGAAAGATTACCTGGCAAGTGAGAAAGAGATTGAAAACAGAGGTGCTGATAGAAATGATCATCAAAAGATTGAAACACTGCTCAACAAGGTAAAAGGTCCTGAATCTGACACTTTATTGATTGGCGAAGATCTGCAAAAAATAGACTATACTTTGGCTGCATGTTGTAATCCAATACCAGGAGATGATGTTTTTGGATTTGTAACTGTAAATGAAGGAATTAAAATACATCGTACAAATTGTCCTAACGCAGCACAATTAATGGCTAACTACGGGTATAGGGTTGTTAAAGCAAAATGGAATAAACAACAAGAGCTTACATTTTTAACGGGCTTACACATTATTGGAATAGATGATGTAGGATTAATTAACAATATTACAAAAGTTATCTCTAATGATTTTAAGGTAAATATGCGTTCTATTACTGTAGATACCGATAATGGTATTTTTGATGGTTCAATAATGATCTTTGTAAATGATAAGGAGCACTTAGACAACCTGATCGAAAATCTGCTTCGGGTTAAAGGTGTAACGGGAGTTACTCGCTTTGATGCCTAAAATTGCTAAAAAATCATAGAGTTTTATATAAAAAATGGTACCTTTGAAAGGAGTTTAAAAACTATGTCTACAAACCACAACAGCGAGTTGGTAAGAAAGATTTTCGAAGCCTATCTCGAAAATAAAAGCCTGAGAAAAACACCGGAGCGTTTTGCCATCTTAGAAGAAATCTATTCAAGAGATGATCATTTCGATGTAGAGACCCTCTATATCCATATGAAAAACCAAAAATACCGTGTTAGCAGGGCTACAGTATACAATACTTTAGAGTTATTGGTTTCATGCGATTTGGTTACCAAACATCAGTTTGGCAAAAACATGGCTCAGTTTGAAAAATCATACGGCTATCATCAGCATGATCACATCATCTGTATTGATTGCGGTAAAGTTGTAGAATTCTGCGACCCACGTATTCATCAGATCCAGAGTATGGTTGGCGAACTGTTAAAGTTCGAAATTAAACACCACTCTTTAAATCTTTACGGCGTTTGTTTTGATTGCTCTGCTAAGGCATCAATGGAAAATCAGAATGCCGCTATTAAACATGCAAGTTAAAATTCAATTATTATATTTCCATTTTTAAATTTAAATAATGACGCAAGTAGACGTGCTTCTTGGCCTGCAATGGGGCGACGAAGGCAAGGGTAAAATTGTTGATGTATTAAGTCCACAATATGATTTGATAGCTCGTTTCCAAGGCGGTCCGAACGCCGGACATACTTTAGAGTTTGATGGTAAAAAATTCGTTTTGAATACCATACCATCAGGTATCTTTAACGAAAAAACAATGAATCTAATCGGAAATGGTGTGGTTATAGACCCAATCATTTTAAAAAGAGAATTAGATAACCTACAGAAAGCCGGTCATGATCCGGTAGCAAAAGGTAAACTTGTTATTGCACGTAAGGCACACTTAATTTTACCTACTCACCAATTGCTGGATGCAGCAAATGAGCAAAAGATGGGTAAAGATAAAATCGGTTCTACTTTAAAAGGAATTGGCCCAACTTATATGGATAAAACAGGCCGTAATGGACTGAGAGTTGGAGACACTACTCTTCCTGACTTTAAAGAGCGCTATAACAAATTGGTTGAAAAACATAAAGAGATACTTTCTCATTATGATTTCGAATACGACCTTACTGAAAAAGAGGCTGCTTTCTTCGAGGCAATTGACTTCATTAAAAACATCCCTCATGTTGACAGCGAGCACTTTGTTAACGGATATTTAAAAGAAGGAAAAACTGTTCTTGCTGAAGGTGCACAAGGAACTTTATTAGACGTTGATTTTGGATCTTATCCTTTTGTAACTTCTTCTAACACTACTACTGCAGGTGCTTGTACTGGTTTAGGTATTGCACCTAATAAAGTTGGAAGTGTTTATGGTATTTTCAAAGCTTATTGTACAAGAGTTGGTGGTGGCCCTTTCCCTACTGAGCTTGATGATGAGGTTGGAGAGACTTTACGTCAGGTTGGTCATGAATTTGGCGCAACAACTGGTCGTGCCCGTCGTTGTGGATGGATAGATCTTCCAGCACTTAAATATGCAATTATGCTTAATGGTGTTACTGAATTAATTATGATGAAGGCTGACGTGTTAGATGGTTTTGATACCATTTATGCCTGCACTCATTATGAGCACAATGGCGAAACTATTGATTACATGCCATATGATATTATCACAGTAAAACCTACACCGGTTTTAAAAGCTATTGATGGCTGGAAAACTGACGTTACTAAGGTAAGTAAGGTTGAAGAGATACCAGCTAAACTTAGCGAATACATCGCTTTCTTAGAAAAAGAACTTGAAGTTCCTGTTAAATATCTTTCTGTTGGACCTGACAGAGTACAAACACTTATTTTGAATTAATTTCTCTGAAATAAAATTAAAAAAGGCGGCTATTTGTCGCCTTTTTTCGTTTATGCTATTCTGATATTCTATACATTTGCGCAAACAAAATGAAAGTACAGGATTTAGATTCGTTTAAAGAAAAAGCGTTGCAATGGGCCAACACATTTGATGTTTGTTGTTGCTATGATTCGAACAGCTATCCTGATTCCTATGGAGAATTCGATTTCCTATTAGCCGTTGGCATTAAAGAGTCGATTAATCTTAAATACGGTGCTGCTTTTGATTCCCTGAAAGAATTTTATGAAATCCAGAAAAACTGGATGTTCGGATTACTGAGCTACGACCTTAAAAACGAGGTTGAACAATTAGACTCAGGAAATTCTGACCGTCTTAATTTTCCGGATTTGTTTTTCTTTGTTCCCAAATACCTCATTGCAGTGGTTAAAGGAGAAATAAAGATTATCCTTGGAGACCAAAGCCTGTTAAATCAAATTGAGAAATATAGCAGTGATGATCCGGAAACCCACTCTGGTATTGAAATTCAAAGTAAATTATCAAAGGAGCTTTATATCAAAACAGTTGAGGAGCTACAAGAACATATTGTAAGAGGCGACATATATGAGGTTAATTTTTGTCAGGAATTCTTTGCTGAACACGCCCATATAAATCCATTAAATATCTATACAAAATTAAAAAAGGTATCTCCTACTCCATTTTCAGGTTTCTTTAAAATAAAGGATCAGTATATATTATCGGCTAGTCCGGAAAGATTTCTCTGTAAAAGAGGAAATAAACTGATCTCACAGCCGATTAAAGGAACTGCCAGACGAAGCATCAACACAAAGGAAGACGAACTTATAAAGCTCAATCTGCAAAATGATGCTAAAGAACAGGCTGAAAATGTAATGATTGTGGATCTGGTCAGAAATGATCTGACCAAAAGTGCGGTAAAGGGAAGCGTAGTAGTTGAAGAGCTTTTTGGAATTTATGGCTTCACCCAGGTTTATCAAATGATATCAACAGTTACTTGTCAGTTAAATCCCAGGATACATTTTATCGATGCCATAAAAAATGCTTTCCCTATGGGTTCGATGACCGGGGCACCGAAAATAAAAGCCATGGAGCTAATAGAAGAATATGAATTTAGCCGCCGTGGTGCTTACTCTGGAACATTTGGATATATAACTCCTGAGGGCGATTTTGATTTTAATGTGATCATCAGAAGTATCTTGTACCAATCATCATCAAAATATCTTTCCTTTCAGGTTGGAGGAGCAATTACATACGCATCTAATGCGACTGCCGAATATGAAGAGTGTATGCTCAAAGCATCAGCGATTATGCAAACTCTTGAAAACTAAAAAGCCTGCATCGTGATGAAGCAGGCTTTTTAGTTTTATTTTATTGGTTTCCCGGATGTTGATTTATAATATTTCTGTGCTTCGGGTATACTTCTTTGTATCTGTGCTATCCTTGTAGCATCACTAGGGTGGGTGCTTAAAAATTCAGGTGGTTTCTGACTACCTTGAGAGGCAGCGGCCATCCTTTGCCAGAACGATGTTGCGCTTTGAGGATTATATCCTGCCATTGCCATAAAAATAAGTCCTAACCTATCTGCTTCTAGCTCTTGATTACGCGAATAATTAAGCATCACTAAAGGTGTTCCTACTCCATATAGCGTATTAAATACAGAT
Organism: uncultured Pedobacter sp.; assembly: GCF_946479715.1. The sequence continues at coordinate 24,460 of NZ_CAMLHF010000025.1, forward strand.
TGAGATTTTGCATTTTTTGATAATGCTACATTGCCCGCCACACCTAAACCTTGTGAAACCATTTGCTGCGACATACGCTCAGCCGAGTGTCCTGCAATAGCATGAGCAATCTCGTGGCCCATTACAGTAGCTAAACCAGCATCATCCTGAGTAACGGGTAATAATCCTGTATAGACTACAATTTTACCACCAGGCATACACCAGGCATTCATTTCCTTATTTTCTACAACATTTACTTCCCACTTATAATCCTTAATCAAATCTGCATAGCCGTTATTATTCATATAACTTTTTACAGATAATATAAGGCTGTTTCCTACACGTTTAACACGTTGAGCCTGGGCATTTGTTGAAGATAATACTGATGTCTTATTCTCAGTAAGGAACTGAGAATATGCCTGAAAAGCCATAGGCAATACCTGATCATCACTTACCAGATTTAGCCTGCTCCTGCCTGTTAAGGGAACAGTAGAGCACGAGGAAAACGCCAGGCCAATTGCTGTTACCCCGATTATCAATATCTTTTTCATTAGGTTAAGGTTAGTTAATTTGTCTTTTTTTAAACAGATATACTTTAGATTCTTTGCCTTTGAGTAGCCGCTCCAGGTTCTTTTGATGTGTTACCAGAATAAGTATGCAAACACACATACCATATAAGACCTCGGATTTTACTGATGAATGAATTATGAACACTATGCTTAACGGAAAAGTAAATCCTGCACAAATAGAACTTAGTGAAACATATTTAGTTGCCAATAATACTACTACAAAAACCAGAACGCAAAACATTGCTGCCGTGAAGTTAACTGCCAAAATCATTCCAAAAAGAGTTGCCACTCCTTTTCCACCTCTAAATCCGGCAAATATGGGGAACAAATGGCCCATAACGGCAGTAACACCAAGGGCAAGCTCATAATTTATAAATTGGGAAGAATTTTGGGGACCGGTAACAGAGAGACCTATAAAGTATGCAAGCTTTGTTGCAGTGTAACCTTTTGCAATATCTATTGTCATTACTGCAATACCGGCTTTTTTACCTAGTACTCTGAATGTATTGGTTGCACCCGCGTTACCACTCCCATATTCACGAACGTCTACACCATAAAACGCCTGGCCAAGCCAAACTGCTGTTGGTATGGAACCGAACAGGTATGCTAAAATAACTGCTGAAATAGAATAGATGGAAATCATAACCTAAAAGGCTTTTAAACTCATGTCTAAACTCTTAACAGAATGCGTTAATGCACCCATGGAAATAAAATCCACTCCACAAGCAGCGTATTCTGCAACATTTTCTTCAGTAATCCCTCCTGAGGCTTCTGTAATGTATTTACCATTAATAACTTTAACGGCTTCTTTGAGATCGGCAAATGTAAAATTATCTAACATGATCCTATTTACATTACCATTCTTTAAAACCTCCTGTAGTTCGGACAAATTTCTAACCTCGATCTCAATATCAAGGGCTTTGTTCTTATCTTTTAGATACTGATTTGCTGAATTAATAGCATTTGCAATACCACCGGCATAATCAACATGATTGTCTTTAATCAAAATCATATCGTATAATCCAATACGATGATTTACACCTCCACCAATCCTTACAGCCCATTTCTCCAGATACCTTAATCCGGGAGTGGTTTTTCTTGTATCCAGGAGTTTAGTTTTATAATTACCTAAAAGCGCGACCACGTGGTTTGTTTTTGTTGCAATTCCACTCATACGCTGCATGCAGTTTAAAACCAGGCGCTCGGCCAACAGAATTGAATGTGTACTGCCTGATACTGTTAAAACAATATCTCCATATTTCACGGCAGCCCCATCTTTAATAAATACTTCTACGATTAATCTAGGGTCAATATGATTGAAGATTTGCAATGCCAATTCTACTCCGGCAACTATCCCATCTTCTTTAATTAGCAATTTCGCTTTCCCCTGAGCATTTGCAGGAATGGTTGATAAGGAGGTGTGATCTCCATCGCCCAAATCTTCCGCAACTGCATTTTTTATAAATTGATCTATAGTTAGCTTATCCAAAACTTAAATTTAAACCCAAAAATAGCATTTTACAACTATTTCTCAGTCTCAATTCTTAATTCAGTAATAAAAAAAGCATTGCCGGCCTTTTTCATAGTAATGGAAACTCTAAAAGTTCCATTCTTTGTAACAAGAGAAAGGGCTCCGTATCTGTAATTGGGATTGGTATTTAACCGATGAATTACGGATGATTTTACAGGAATATATTTAGTAAAAAAACTTCTTAATATTTGTTCAGCTTGTGCTTTTGAATATACATCTTCCTCATCTATTATAATTAAATCGACAGAAGGGGAAAAATGAGCGGCTATTTCTTTTGAGTTTCCGGCTTTAAAATTTATTGATAAGCCATCAATAATATCGCTTTGAATAGCACCAAAAGAGGAAAAGTGAATAAAAAAAACAAGTAATGAAAGTAAGGGCTTCATAATCTCTAAATAGCTAATGATCATTCTTGCACATAAACTATGCCATTAATAGCATAAAAACGACTTATAACACAAACAACTCGGTATGTGGTATTATAAAATATATTGACATGTTCTTGTAAAAACACACAAATGTTAATATGAATTTTAATTAGGTTCAAAAAAAAGACACAATAGACTTATCTTTGTTAATAAACGAAAAGTAGACAATAATGAATAATAAAAAACTAGTATTACTTATCCTTGATGGTTGGGGTTATGGAAAAAAAGACAAATCTGATGCCGCTTATGCTGCTAACACTCCATTCTTTGATTCCTTATTACAAAAATACCCTAACTCAAAGCTTGAGGCTTCTGGGGAAGCTGTTGGTTTACCAGCAGGACAAATGGGAAACTCGGAAGTTGGCCATATGAACTTAGGTGCCGGACGAGTAGTATATCAGGAACTCGGACGAATCAATAAAGCAATAAGCGATAAAACTTTGCATCAGAATGAGGTTTTACTAGATGCTTTTAATTATGCTAAAAACAATAATAAACAAGTTCACTTTATAGGTCTTGTTTCAGATGGAGGTGTTCATGCTCATATCAACCATCTAAAGGCATTATGTGATGCAGCAGACGAACAAGGACTAAAAGATGTATTTGTACATGCTTTTTTAGATGGAAGAGATACTGATCCAAACTCAGGACTTAAGTTTATAAAGGATCTGGATCACCATTTAGAAACTTCTTCAGCTAAAATAGCCAGCTTAATTGGTCGCTACTATGCTATGGATAGAGATTCGAGATGGGAAAGAGTTAAGTTAGCCTATGATCTGCTTACAAAAGGAGTTGGCGAAGCTACCAATAACCCTATTTCTGCGATAGAGCAATCTTACAAAGACGGTATTACTGACGAGTTTATTAAACCTGTGGTAATTACAAAAACAGATGGTTCACCTGTTGCAACTATACAACCCGATGATGTGGTTATCTGCTTCAATTATAGAACAGATAGAGGAAGAGAAATAACTTCAGTATTAAGCCAGACTGATTATCCCGATTTTGGAATGCATAAATTGCCATTGTATTATGTGACAATGACAACCTATGATGAAAGTTTTAATAACGTAAAAGTTATATTTACCAAGGACGATCTTTCTCAGACTCTTGGAGAGGTACTTGAAAAAAACCATAAGAACCAGATCCGAATTGCAGAAACAGAAAAATATCCTCACGTAACTTTCTTCTTTTCAGGTGGTAGAGAACAAGAGTTCGAAAATGAAAAAAGAATACTTATACCTTCTCCAAAAGTAGCAACCTATGATTTGCAACCAGAAATGAGTGCTGCGGGAATTACCGAAGCTATTTGTAAAGAATTAGAGACGGGTTGGCCGGATTTTGTTTGTTTAAACTTTGCAAACCCCGACATGGTGGGCCATACAGGAGTATTTGAAGCTGTTGTTAAAGCTGTTGAAACTGCAGATAGTTGTGCTGAAATTGTAGTAAATAAAGGAATTGAAAATGGATATTCGTTTATTATACTTGCAGATCATGGCAATTCAGAGTATATGATAAATGGCGATGGTTCTGTTAACACTGCCCACACAACGAACCTTGTTCCTTGTATTTTAATTGATAAAGATTTCAAAACTGTTGCTGACGGCAAGCTAGGAGATATTGCTCCTACTGTTTTACAAATAATGGGTATTCAAAAGCCGGAAATTATGACTGGTAACAGTTTAGTATAAATGAAAAACACAATCCTATTATTTTTCAGTTTTATGTTTTTTATCAGCTGCAATAATTCAGCTGATAAAAAACATAAAACTGATTTAACCTATTTTGATGTAAAGGGCTATTTTGAAAAAGAAGCTACAAGGCTAAACAAAGAGAATCCCTTAATAAGCAAAACAGTGAGTATAAATGGGGCTTTAGAAAGTAAGCAAATTAAAATCTCTGACTGGAAAAAAGAACTAGCTCTTTTCTCAGATGCTGACATGAATAGGGCTTCATGGAAAGGTCTATTTGAACTTCAAAAATCGAAGGATCAGGAGCTTTACTCGTCCAATAACGAGAAGGTTCCGGTTAAAGAATTGGTAGTAAGTTACAAAAACAACGAGGTGCTTGGTATTAAAGTACTAATAAAGAATACAAATTCACTGTACACGTCTATTGATACTTTGACCTACTATGCAGACAGCCTGTACCAGGTTAAGAAAATGCAAAACATTAAATTACTATCCAAAAAATCATACACAATTACGGGATCTTTCCAATAAAAAAGAGACCAATGCAAATTATGCATTGGTCTCTTTTTTAAGCGAGGCTTCTTATTATTTTAAGCTGGTTACCTGGGCTTTTACGTAATCGATTAAAGATATAATATCTTTACGTTGTGGCTGTACAAGTAGTATCTTTTGAAAATCCGAAACCGAATTGTTGAACAAAGCAATGCATGCCTTTTTCTCTACTGCCTTTTTTATCTTATAGGATTTATAAATTCCATAGTCCTTATAAGCCAATCCTCTGTTTTGTAACAACTGAGGATCTTCTTCCCCATTTATCTCTATTGCTTTCGAAAAATCTTTAATAGCAGCAAGATAAAAGCTTTCTCTCATCTGATTTAGTGATTCTTTTGGATCATTAGCCACATTTAATCTGGCTTTCCCTCTATAATAATATGCAGAGTAATCTGATGGTTTTAGAGTCAAGAAACGGCTATATGTATTTATCGCATTTTCGTAGTCGCCACACTGGTAATAAGAATAACCTAACATCTTTAGAACGTTAGAATTATTAGGGTCTTTGGTATCCGCTTTTTCTAATTGAGCCACTGCACCTTTATAATCACCCTTTAGCCAGGCTTGCATTCCCAACTTATCATAGTTATTGTTTTGAGCAATACTACTGTTGGCCGAAATAACAAGTAATACCAGAATTGTTTGCTTGAAATAGTTCATTAATTTTTATTAAAAAATAAATATATTTAGTTTTATTCAATACCCTAACAAATTTTAAAACTTTTTTTCCCCAGGGATCTCGGAGTTTACATCAGGCAACTATCATACCATTTACAAATATGATATACTAAACGTTAAATAATTAAAAATATGATGGGTATCAAGATTATTATTTTTTACCTGACTTTTTAACATAGAAAACAAGTTATATCGCTTTTGGCACAGGAGTTGAAATTATAGGTATTCAATATAATTAATAATTTCGCAAGCGACATGCTGTCAGATTGTCGTTTTTTTAATTTTAAGAAGGACTATATTAATGAGTAAACAAGATCAGTTTGATTTTAGCAATGCACTACCTATCATAAATGAAGATACTGAGTTTTTTCCGTTGATGTCTCAACAAGACGAAGATGAAATGAACAATGAAGAAACACCAGAGGTCCTGCCCATACTCCCACTTAGAAATACCGTCTTATTTCCAGGTGTGGTTATCCCTATTACTGTAGGAAGAGATAAATCAATAAAACTAATAAAAGAAGCTTATAAAGGAAATCGGATTATTGGAGTTGTCTCGCAACGTGATGTTTCTATAGAAGATCCAACTTTTGAGCAATTAAATAGTGTAGGTACAGTTGCCCACATTATCAAAATGCTTCAAATGCCTGATGGAAATACTACGGTAATTATTCAGGGAAAACAGCGCTTCAGATTAATAGAAGAGGTTCAGTCAGAACCTTACATTAAAGTAACAATCAGTAAGTTTACTGAAGCCAAACATAAGAGCGACAAAGAGTTTAAGGCTTTGGTTGCATCTATTAAAGAAATGTCGAGCCAGATTATTCAACTGTCTCCAAACATCCCTAGTGAGGCTGGAATTGCATTAAAAAATATTGAAAGCACTTCCTTCCTGATTAACTTCATATCATCTAACATGAATGCCGATGTGTCTGACAAGCAAAAAATGCTTGAAATGACTAACCTGCGTGAACGTGCCATGATGGTAATGGAACTGTTAACACTGGAACTTCAAATGCTTGAGCTTAAGAACCAGATACAATCTAAAGTACGAACCGACCTTGATAAGCAACAAAGAGATTACTTTCTGAACCAGCAGTTAAAAACAATACAGGAAGAACTTGGAGGCAACTCATCAGATCTGGAATATGAAGCTTTACAGGCTCGTGCCAAGAAGAAAAAATGGGCATTACAAATTGAAAGCCATTTCAATAAAGAACTAGAAAAACTAGGCAGAATGAATCCTGCGGCTCCAGATTATTCTGTTCAGATAAACTACCTTGAATTACTGTTAGACCTGCCTTGGAATGATTTCACTAAGGATAATTTTGACCTAAAACGTGCACAGCGCATTTTGGACAAAGACCATTTTGGTCTTGAAAAGGTAAAACAAAGAATTATTGAGTATTTGGCCGTTCTAAAGCTTAAACGTGATATGAAAGCTCCTATCATTTGTTTGGTTGGCCCTCCGGGAGTTGGTAAAACATCACTAGGAAAGTCAATTGCTAAAGCTTTAAATAGGAAATATGTTCGTATGGCTCTTGGAGGAATAAGAGACGAGGCAGAAATCCGCGGTCACAGAAAAACCTATATTGGCGCAATGCCAGGCCGAATAATACAGTCTATAAAAAAGGCAGGTGCTGCTAATCCAGTATTTGTTCTAGATGAGATTGATAAAGTAGGCTCTGATTTTAGAGGAGATCCTTCATCTGCTCTTTTAGAAGTATTAGATCCGGAGCAAAACAATGCTTTTAACGATCATTATGTTGAGGCTGATTACGATCTCTCCAATGTTCTTTTCATTGCAACGGCTAACTCTTTAAGCTCTATTCAGCCAGCTTTGCTGGATCGTATGGAGATCATTGAGGTTAATGGCTACACCATTGAAGAAAAGATAGAAATTGCTAAAAAGTATTTACTTCCAAAGCAAAAGGAACAGCATGGCATAAAATCTAAAGACATTGCTTTAAAAGGAACTTTGATTGAGAAAGTGATTGAAGATTATACTCGTGAATCAGGAGTTCGCGGTTTAGAGAAAAAAATTGGTTCGCTTGTACGTGGCGTGGCTACAAAAATTGCCATGGATGAAACTTATGAGCCTAATTTAAGTGCTGAAGATGTTGAACGCATACTTGGAGCTCCAATTTACGATAAGGACCTTTACGAAGGCAATGAGGTTGCTGGTGTTGTAACCGGATTAGCATGGACCCAGGTTGGTGGCGATATCTTATTCATTGAAGCAAGCTTAAGCCCGGGAAAAGGAAAGCTAACCCTAACAGGTAACCTTGGAGAGGTAATGAAAGAATCTGCCATTATAGCATTGGCTTATTTAAGAGCTCATGCTGATTTGTTTGACATTGATCATTCACTGTTTGATCAATGGGATATTCATGTTCACGTTCCCGCAGGAGCTACTCCTAAGGATGGCCCGTCAGCAGGTATAACTATGCTAACAGCACTAACTTCTGCATTTACTCAACGTAAAGTAAAACCTAATCTGGCTATGACCGGAGAGATTACATTACGTGGTAAAGTTTTACCGGTTGGAGGTATAAAAGAAAAGATACTTGCGGCAAAAAGAGCAAATATTAAAGATGTAATTCTTTGTAAATCAAACAAGAAAGATATTTTAGAGATTAAAGAAAGCTACATTAAGGATCTTAACTTCCATTATGTAACTGAAATGAAAGAGGTAATTGAGATTGCACTAACTAAGGAAAAAGTTAAAAACCCTCAGAGTCTTAGTGTTAAATCAAATCCAATTGCTAACTAAGGCATAATATTTATATTGAATAATGGCTATTCGCTTTCATTTTATTCATTAAGTACTATATTAGACTCCGGTAATTTATACCGGAGTTTTTTTTAATCAACAAATGAACAGCAAATCCATTCTCTTATTTTCAATTCTATCTATATTAACATTTGGTGCTTCCGCTCAAACTTTCAAGAATGAGTTCGGCTTTAAAAGCGACAATGACTCTTATCTTGCACAAGGTTCTGACCGTTACTATACCAATGGCTTATTTATTAATTATCGCAGAGCGATGGATCAGAGCAAGCTAAAAAATGGATTGGAAAAGAAAATCTATGAAATATCTGCCGGGCAAAAAATGTATAACCCCATTTCAGGTTATGCACCAGATCCTGAAAAACAAGACAGGCCATTTGCTGGGTATTTATATGTTGGAGGTGCTTTAAGCTGGTTCCATAGTAATGAAAGTGTACTAAAAACCAGTATAGAAATAGGAACAACCGGGCCAAACTCATTAGCTGAAGACGGACAAGAACTATTACATAATACTGTAGGATTTTATGAGCTTGATGGCTGGCAATATCAAATTAGAAATGAGATGGCTGTAAACCTTTCAGCCCAATACACAAAGCTATTGCACCGCGCATCTAATAATGCTATAGATTTTTCGTTTGATGGTTATGCAAATGTGGGTACCACATTTAGTGGAGCGGGGGCAGGGATTTTATTTAGAGCAGGCGGTATTAATCAACTGTTCAATTCCGCTTATACAAATGCAGTGATCGGAAATAATGCAAAAACAAAAGCATTGGTAAAAAGAGAGATTTTCTTTTATGCCAAACCACAATTGAATTTTGTTGCCTATGACGCGACAGTACAAGGAAGCATGTTTAACAACAATAGTCCGGTTACATTTGGTGTAAAACCTATTGTTTTTGCTCAACAGATTGGATTTAATTACAGCTCACAACGCTTCACATTTGATTTCGGAATGCTTTTTAAAACGAAAGAGATAAAAAGTACAGCTAAGGCACACCAGTATGGATCAATTAGCATGTTTTACAGATTCAATTAGTCAAACTGAGGGCGCCTTCTGTTTTCTTTTTTAGCTGCTGTTATTTGCTTATCTGCCAATCTTTTTCTGATAACTGATTTAGGAATTTTTGTTGGCTTCCTATTTTTTTGAACGTGAAGCGCGGATTTCAGCAATGCAATTAATTTAATAATGGTTCTTTCCTTGTTCATAAGTTGACTGCGGTCTTCTTGTGAAACAATATGTATGTTGCCTTCCTGATCTAGCCTATGTGCTAATCTTTGGTTTAAAAGTTGCTTTTCATCCTCATTTAAAAAAGGTGCTGAGTGTATATTTAAAATTAGCTCAACCTTACTTGAAACTTTATTTACATTTTGTCCACCCTTACCCCCGCTACGTGAAGTTTTAAATAGCACAACTTTAACAATATCTTCTTTAGTGGGTATCATACCGCAAAAGTAATTATTTACGTTAGCACCAATTTACTTTATTAGAAATTTTGATTGAAAAACATTCCTCAAATTATTAACTTTGCCCTATATGAGAAAAAACCTGGTTATAGCTATTGACGGCTATTCTTCTTGCGGAAAAAGTACTCTTGCAAAGGCTTTAGCCAAAAAACTAGGTTTTATCTATATAGACAGCGGGTCCATGTATCGTGCCGTTACTTTATTCTTTATTCGCAATAAAGTCGATATTAGCGACCCTGAAGCAGTAAAAGATGCACTTCAGCATATCGAATTAAACTTCCACTCAAGAGATTACGAATCTCATATTACGCTGAACGGCGAAGAGGTTTCTGAAGAGATCAGACAAATGCCTGTTTCTGAAACCGTTAGTGAAGTCTCTGCAAACAAAATTGTGCGTAAAGAAATGGTAAAACAGCAACAACGCATGGGTAAGTCTAAAAACATTGTAATGGATGGCCGCGATATAGGAACAACAGTATTTGCAGATGCTCAGGTAAAATTTTTTATGACTGCTGATCCTAAAATCAGGGCCGAACGTCGTTTTAAAGAATTACAAAGTAAGGGCGATACAGTTACTTCTCTGGAAGATGTTTTTGAAAATTTAGCTCATAGAGATTACGCAGACACAACACGTGCAGAGAGCCCACTAACCCGGGCTGAAGATGCTATAATTCTTGACAATACAGAATTAACACAGGAAGAACAGCTTGATTTCGCATTAGAGCAAGTTCATCAGCATATACCCGTCTGATTTTCGGGTCTCCGACTTCTTAATCACTTCATTATTTTCTGCAAAGCTTTAGTTACAAAAGCTGAAATAGCTTAAACATTACATTTTGATGTTTTATCTATTTTAAAGTATGAATAATTTCGCCACCCGATAGTTAATATCTTAAAAACCTGCTACAAGAATGAAAACAAAGTTCCAATCTATTTATTTTTTATTACCAGTTTTATTAATCATTAGTTCTTGTGGGAGTAATGATAAGAAAAAGGATGCCGGAGCGGCAAATCAGGTACAGGCTTATCCTGTTGTTGCATTAACGGCTCAATCTACATCACTTGAAACAGACTATCCTGCAACAATTGAAGGTATTCAAAATGTAGACATCAGACCAAAGGTTGATGGCTTTATTGAGAAAATTTATGTTGACGAGGGTGCAGTAGTAAAGAAAGGTCAGCGACTTTTTAGCATCAATGCCCCACAATATGAACAATTGGTTAGAACTGCAACCGCAGCAATTAGTAGCGCCGAAGCTGATGTGAATGCTGCACAGCTACAAGTAAATAAAACAAAACCCCTAGTTGAGAAAGATATCATAAGTAAGTATGATCTAGATGCCGCTCAGCTTACACTTCAAAGTAGAAAAGCTGCATTAGCTCAAACAAGAGCTGAATTGGTTAATGCAAAGGTAAACCTGGGTTACACAACAATTACTAGTCCTGTTGACGGTGTAATTGGTAGTATACCTTTTAAAACCGGTAGCCTGGTAAGTGGCAGTAGTGCAGAACCGCTAACCACCGTATCAAATATTTCAAAAGTTTATGCTTATTTCTCTTTAAATGAGAAACAACTTCTTGATTTTTCGAGGAATTATAAAGGCGCAACACTTGAGGCGCAAATGAAAAACATTCCTGCAGTATCGTTGATATTAGCTGATGGAAGTGCGTATGCCGAAAATGGAAAAATTGAATCTATAAACGGCTTAATAAATACCAACACAGGTTCAGCGAGTTTAAGAGCTACTTTTTCAAACCCTTCAAAACTTTTAAGAAGTGGTGCCAGTGCATCAGTACGTATACCACAACACCTGGAGAATGCCATTCTTATTCCTCAAAAATCAACTACTGACTTGCAAGGTAAAAAGTTTGTATTTGTTGTTGATAACAAGGGAATCATTAAAAATACGGAGATCGAAATCATGGAAAATGCAAAAGGCAATTTCTATGTAGTTACCAAAGGCCTTAAAGCCGGAGATAAGATTGTACTTGAAGGGTTCCAATCGTTAAAAGATGGTGCAGAGATTAAACCGGAAGAAAAAAGTGCTGATTCAGTATTCGCTGATCTTAAAAAATAAATAACAGTTTATCCAATCCGGCAATAGCCGGTTGAAATAGAATATATGTTTAAGAAATTTATAGAGAGACCTGTTTTATCAACAGTTATATCCATTATAATTGTAATATTGGGGGTATTAGGTTTAATTACTTTACCTGTATCTCAATATCCAGAAATTGCCCCACCAACAGTTCAGGTATCTGCATCCTATCAGGGTGCTAATGCTGATGTTGTGATGAACAGTGTTGTTGTTCCGCTAGAAGAACAGATTAACGGTGTTGAGGATATGACCTATATGACCTCAACCGCCAGTAATGATGGTACAGCAACAATTACAGTAAACTTTAAACTCGGTACAAATCCGGATCTGGCAGCTGTAAATGTTCAAAATCGTGTATCAAGAGCTACCAGTTTATTACCTGCTGAGGTTACACGTTCAGGAGTAATAACTGCAAAAAAGCAAGCAAGTAACGTTTTGATTTTTGGTATTTATAGTGACAATCCATCCTATGACCAGACATTTCTTCAAAACTACGCCAACATTAACTTAATACCTCAAATTAAGCGTATCAATGGTGTTGGTGATGCGAACGCTTTTGGTTTAATGGATTATACCATGCGTATTTGGCTTAAGCCAGAAGTTATGGCAACTTATGGCTTAGTGCCGAATGATATTAATGTAGTGCTTGCTGAACAAAATGTTGAAGCAGCCCCAGGCCAGTTTGGAGAACAAGGCAACCAGGCATTCCAATACACATTAAAATATTCAGGGCGCTTAAAAAATGAAAGTGAGTTTAGTAATATCATTATCAGAACTGCGGCAAATGGACAAGTATTACGTCTTAAGGATATCGCAAGAATTGAATTAGGAGCTCAAAGTTATGCCAGTTCAGTAAGGTTTGATGGAAAGCCTGCACTTGGTATTGCTATAAACCAAACCGCAGGATCGAATGCAAAAGATGTTATTGAAGGCGCAATAAAGGTTTTGGACGATGCATCGGTTAACTTTCCAAAAGGTGTTCATTATGCACCACTTGTAAATGTTAATGATTTCCTTGATGCATCAATTGAAAAAGTAATCCATACACTGGTTGAAGCATTTATACTTGTGTTTTTAGTTGTATTTATATTTCTTCAGGATTTCCGCTCGACTCTAATTCCCGCAATTAGTGTTCCGGTGGCTATTATTGGTACATTCTTTTTCTTAAACCTTTTCGGCTTTACAATAAATCTATTAACACTCTTTGCCCTGGTTCTTGCCATTGGTATTGTTGTGGATGATGCTATTGTGGTAGTTGAAGCGGTTCATGCTAAGCTCGACCATGGCTATAAATCGGCCAAAAAGGCTACTATTGATGCCATGGAGGATATTACAGGAGCGATCATATCTATCACATTGGTTATGGCGGCTGTATTTATTCCGGTAAGTTTTATCCAGGGATCTTCGGGGGTATTTTATAAACAATTTGGTTTAACCCTTGCTATTGCGATCATATTATCAGCAATTAATGCATTAACATTGAGCCCTGCTCTTTGTGCGCTGTTCTTAAAACCTCATGAAGAAGATCATGAGAAAAAGAAAAGTTTCCTTCAAAAATTCTATGTAGGTTTTAATACCTCATTTGATATGATGACTAACAGATACAAAAGATCTGTTAAATTTCTTGCCAGAAGGAAATGGATTGCTGGTTTGGGTATCGCCATTTTCACGGTAGTTTTAGTTTGGACAATGAATACCACGCCTAAAGGATTTGTGCCTAATGAGGATTTGGGTACCATTATGTCTGATATTTCATTGCCAGCTTCTACTTCACAGGAACGGACAAATGAGGTTATTGCACAAATTGACAGTATAGTTCACGCTGTTCCAGAAGTTAAAAACTCCATTAGGGTAGTTGGTAGAAGTATGATCAGTGGATCTGGAAGTTCTTATGGTATGGTAATTTCAAGACTTAAGCCCTGGAATGAAAGAACCCGTGATGTAAAGCAGATTATTGGTGAATTATTTGCTAAAACCGCAAGTATTAAAGGCGCAAAAATCATTTTCTTTGCACCACCAACAAT
>NZ_CAMLHF010000026.1 GCF_946479715.1 uncultured Pedobacter sp.
ATCCAATTCTTACTTAAATCTTTGTTGTGTATTTTTGCACACGTGAAAGATTTAATCAGGCAAATTTTCTCTATTGAGACTAAAGAACAGTTTGAAAAAGCATCCCTTGAAGTATTTAAGCATCAGGCCAAAAATTGTTCAGTGTATCGTGAATACATATCTCATTTAAGGATTAAGCCCGAGGAGATATCTTCATCGGATCGTATTCCTTACCTGCCGATCAGCTTTTTTAAAAGTCATGAGATATTAAGTTCTGCTGACGAAACTGAGATTATTTTTAGCAGTTCAGGTACTACCGGTATGTCACAAAGCAGACATTTGGTTACCGATGTTAAAGTATACGAGCAAAGCTTCAACCTTGCTTTTGAACAGTTTTACAGCAAACCCGAACAAACTTGTTTCCTTGCACTATTGCCTTCTTATCTGGAACGTGATGGGTCGTCTTTGATCTACATGGTTGATGCGCTGCTAAAACAAAGCAAACATAAAGACAGTGGTTACTTCTTGCACAATCATAATGATTTGTTTCAAAAACTAAAAGAGCTGCAAGCCTCTGGTCAGAAAACAATTCTAATTGGTGTTACCTATGCCCTGCTTGATTTTGTTGAGCAGTACAAAATAGATTTTCCCGAACTGATCGTTATGGAAACAGGCGGCATGAAAGGAAAAAGGAAAGAAATGGTGAGAGAAGAACTGCACCAAATACTTCAGAATGGCTTTGGTGTAAATGCAATCCATAGTGAATACGGTATGACTGAACTTTTATCGCAAGCCTATTCTTACGGAAACGGAATATTTAATTGTCCGCCCTGGATGAAGATTAACCTTAGGGATACAAATGATCCTTTAAGTCTTATTGCAAACAACAAAACAGGAGGAATCAATGTTATCGATCTTGCAAACATCAATTCCTGTTCTTTTATAGCCACCCAGGATTTGGGCCGCGTATTTGAAGATGGATCTTTTGAGGTTTTAGGCCGTTTTGACAATGCTGATATCAGAGGCTGTAACCTGTTGGTTCAATAACCTTCTGGTTATTTAGCTATTATCAGATAATAGTTCTTTTTACCTTTTTGAACGATAATAAACTGACCGTTCAATAGGTTTTCAGTATTAAAAACAGCCTGAGCATCACCAACTTTTTCTTTATTTACAGATACTCCGCCACCTTGTATCAATTTCTTTGCTTCTCCTTTAGAAGCAAAAACACTCGATTTTTCGGCAAGTAATGTAGCTGCATCAATTCCTTGTTCCAGTTCCGATTTTGAAATTTCGAACTGAGGGATGCCTTCAAATATCTCTAAAACCTGAGTTTCATTTAGTGTTTTAAAGAACTCCAATGAACCATTACCAAATAAAAACTCTGAAGTTTTAATTGCAGTTTCCAATGCCTCCACAGAATGTGTTCTGATGGTTATATCCTCCGCCAATGCCTTTTGAAGAACGCGTAAATGCGGTGCAGTGTCGTGCTCTGCTTCAAGACTTTCTATTTCCTCGCGCGATTTAAGTGTAAAAATCCTGATCCATTTTTTGGTGTCATCATCAGAAGCATTAAGCCAGAACTGATAGAATTTGTAAGGTGACGTTTTTGCTGCATCTAACCATACCGCTCCGCTTTCAGTTTTACCAAACTTAGTACCATCAGCTTTCTTGATCAGGTTTGTAGTCACTGCAAATGCAGTACCGCCATCTTTTCTTCTGATGAGTTCTGTTCCGGTAACAATATTACCCCATTGATCTGAACCGCCCATTTGCACCAGGCAATTTTGGTGTTTCCATAAATAGTAAAAATCATAACCCTGAATCAACTGGTAGCAGAATTCGGTAAAAGAAAGTCCTGAATCACCTTCCAGTCTTCTTTTAACACTATCTTTTGCCATCATGTAGTTTACAGTAATGTGTTTACCTACATCTCTGATAAAAGTAAACAGGTTCATATCTTTAAACCAGTCATTATTGTTCACCATCACCGCACCATTACCTGCCGCTTCAAATGTCAAAAACTTAGAAAGTTGTTTTTTCATCCCGGCAAGATTATGTTCTACTATGGCCTCGGTTTGAAGATTTCTTTCGTCAGATTTACCAGAAGGATCACCTACCATACCGGTAGCTCCGCCTACTAATGCATATGGCTTATGGCCGGCACGTTGAAAATGAATAAGCGTCATGATCTGAGTTAAATGTCCTACGTGCAGTGAATCAGCAGTAGGGTCAAATCCTATATAACCTGAGGTCATTCCTTCATTCAATTTATCTTCAGTACCCGGCATGATGTCCTGTAACATGCCTCTCCAGCGTAGCTCTTCAACGAAATTGGTCATTCTTATATCCTTTTGCCGCAAATATAGGAAAACCTATGTTATCCTTTAAATTCAATACGCCTCAAAAACGCTTAAACTGAACAAAATTAGCTACTTTTAGGGCAATGAACTTTTTGTCGCATTTTTATTTTGAAAGAGACAATCATGATGCAAACATGGTAATCGGGGTTGTTTTGCCAGATTTTGTAAAGAACGCACAGAAAGACAGCAACTTATATCCGCTAAAAGAAAAACATCTTTTTGAATCTGATGCTGATGAAAATTCTATCCTTATTGGATGGAGCCGCCACATTGCAGTAGATGCTGTTTTTCATTCCTCAGAGTTTTTTAAATACCACACGAACACCTTAAAACAGATTATCTTACCTGCACTTAAAGACAGTCCGGTTAAGCCATTTTTCTTAGCCCATATTGGTCTTGAGCTGGTGCTAGATCATTTGTTAACCATCCATGGAACAGTAAACATCAATACCTTTTACGAACAGTTAACCCAGGCCAATAAAGATGCGCTGGATTCTTTTCTGAAAAAAAGTGGTGTACCAGATACAACAGTATTCTTTAAATTCCTGAACAGCTTTATTTCGAGCAGATACCTGTTTAGTTACCAAAAGATCGAGAACATATCTTATGCCCTGAACCGAATTTGTATGCGCCTGTGGGATAGCCCTTTTACAGAACCACAACTTGCATTATTAACAGAAAAACTCTCTGTTTTTAAGACCAGTATTGAAGATGATTACATGTCAATATTCAGCGACGTGGAGCAACATTTAAACGCTGGCAATCACTAGAACCCTCAACATCAAAAATATTTCATATAAATCTCAATTAGCTCCTAAAGCTAATTTGTATCTTCGCTTTTATGTCACTATTTGATATAAAAGATAAAATGGATGCATTGGTTAAGGAGCTTAACCAACACAGTTACAATTATTATGTATTGGCAATGCCTACCATTGCAGATTATGAGTTCGACAAAAAACTTGAGGAACTTGGTAAGCTGGAAAAGGAGCATCCGGAATTTGCAGACCCCGACTCTCCTACGCTGAAAGTTGGAGGCGAAATCACCAAAACATTTACCACGGTAAAGCACAGGTGGCCAATGCTTTCATTGGGCAACACTTATAACGAGCAAGACCTTCGTGATTTTGATGAGCGGGTAAGAAAAACCATCGGGGAAAGCTTTGAATATGTTTGCGAACTCAAATTCGACGGACTTTCCATTAGCCTGACCTACGAAGACACCAGGCTTGTGAGGGCAGTTACCCGCGGAGACGGAACCAAAGGCGATGATGTAACTACCAACGTGAAAACCATTAACAACATCCCTCATAAATTAAAAAATGCAGAGGTACCTCCTCTGTTTGAGATCAGAGGTGAAATCTTTATGCACCGCGCAGCCTTTGAGCGCTTAAATAAAGAGCGTGAAGAGCTCGGGGAGATCCAATATGCCAACCCAAGAAATTTTGCTGCAGGAACCGTAAAAATGCAGGACTCAAAAGAAGTAGCCAGGCGCCCTCTTGATTGCTTCCTGTACTCACTAAATACCGATAAAAATTATTTTAAAACACATTGGGAAAGCCTGCAGACTTTAAAAAGCTGGGGATTTAACGTAAGTACCAATTCGAAACTGGTTAGCAGTATTGACGACGTACTGTTGTTCATTAAGCATTGGGAAACCGAACGTTTTAAACTATCATACGACATTGATGGTATTGTAATTAAAGTGAATAGCTATGCACAGCAACAGGAATTGGGCTTTACAGCTAAATCTCCACGCTGGGCCATTTCATTTAAATTCAAAGCAGAAGAAGTAGAAACCATACTGGAAAAGGTAACCTATCAGGTTGGCCGCACAGGTGCCGTTACTCCTGTAGCCAATTTAAAACCAGTACAACTTGCCGGCACTACGGTAAAGAGAGCTACCCTACACAATGCCAATGAGATTGAAAGATTGGATTTGCACGAGGGAGATAGTGTATTTGTAGAAAAAGGCGGAGAGATTATCCCTAAAATAATTAATGTGAACCTGGACAAACGCAAAGCCGGTGCACTTAAAATTATTTATCCTTCGGTTTGTCCTGAATGTCAATCAACCCTAATTAGAAAAGAAGGTGAAGTTGCCTACTACTGCCCTAATGACGAAGCTTGTCCGCCTCAAATTGTAGGCAAGATCCAACATTTTATTGGCAGAAAAGCGATGAATATCGATGGCCTCGGCGACGAAACCATAGAAACATTTTATCAAAAGGGATTAGTAAAACACATCAGCGATCTGTATACACTTCATGAAAAAGCTGAGGAACTAAAAACTTTGGATCGCTTTGGAGAACGTTCCATCGAAAATATGCTTAAAGGCATTGAGCAGTCTAAACAGATGCCTTTTGAAAAAGTATTATTCGGATTGGGCATCAGATATGTAGGCGAAACTGTAGCCAAAAAATTAGCTTTTGGTGCTAAAGATATCGACAAATTGTCGACAGCCAGTCTAGAAGAGCTAACCGCAATAGATGAAATCGGACAACGTATTGCAGAAAGTATCATTGAATATTTTGGAAATCCGGAACATTTACATCAAATTGGGCTTTTAAAATCCTACGGACTTCAATTTGAAGCTATAGAAAATGAAATTGCTTTACAAAGTGACAAATTAACTGGAAAAACATTTGTAATTTCGGGCGTTTTTGAAAATTATAGCAGAGAAGAACTTAAGGATCTGATAGAAAGCAATGGTGGTAAAATCTTAAGTGGCATTTCGGCCAAGCTTAATTACTTGCTTGCCGGCGACAATATGGGTCCGTCTAAACTGGATAAAGCGAAAAAACTAAATGTACCACTGATTTCAGAGGGTGATTTATTAGAGATGTTGAAATAATAACTAAACAATGAACAAATTTCATGGAACGGGTGTAGCATTGGTTACGCCATTTAATGCAGATGGGTCAGTAGATTTTGACGGGTTGAAAAACCTGATCAACTACCTGATCGAAGGAAAGGTAGAATACCTGGTATCATTAGGTACAACAGGAGAAGCATCAACACTCAATAAGGACGAAAAAAAGAAGATCTGGGAATTTACAGCAGAAATAAATAATGGCCGTTTACCACTAATTGCAGGTATTGGCGGCAACGACACAAACGTTATTGCGCAAAACATAAAAGATTTTGAAGTAAGCGGTTACGACGCCATTTTATCTGCCAGCCCTTACTATAATAAACCAACTCAGGAAGGCATTTACCAACACTATAAAGCACTTAGTGAGTCCAGCTCACTGCCAATTTTGTTGTATAACGTACCAGGACGCACAGGAAGCAATATCAGCGCCGAAACGACCTGTCGCCTTGCTACAGATTTAAAGAACATCATTGCCATTAAAGAAGCTTCTGGAAACTTTGATCAGTTTAATCAGATCATGAGAGATAAGCCAGCGGACTTTATGTTAATTTCTGGTGATGACCCTGTTGCAATGCCAATGATATCATTAGGTGCTGTAGGTGTAATTTCTGTGATCGGAAATGCATTGCCAAAGCAACTGTCTGACATGATCAGATTATGCCTGGCTGGCGACTTTGCTAAAGCATTGCCACTACACCTTAGCTTAATCGAGTTTACCCGATTAATGTTTGTAGAAGGTAATCCGGCAGGTGCTAAAGCAGCTTTAAAACACTTTGGCGTATGCGATGATAACCTCAGACTTCCTTTGGTTAAAGTATCACCTGCTATACGTGAGGCAATAATTGCCGAATCGAAGAAGATTACAGCTTAGTATTAGGTTGTAACACCATCGTCATCCTGAATTTATTTCAGGATCCCAGATTAGAAAGTCAGACCAGCGAGTGCGAGATCCTGAAATAAATTCAGGATGACGGAAAGTTTTAAAAAACATAACCCAATAAAAAAAGCGTCTTGATAATCAAGACGCTTTTTTTATTCATCAAAACAAAAATAAAGTGGTTCTAACCTTTATTTTTTGTTTCTTGAATCTCTAAACGAATCGTTTGAGCTAAGTTCTTAAGATCTTGCATACCTTTACGTACACGAGTACCTGCAGCGCTGTTCGCCTTGTTGTAGAATTTGTCAGCATCAGCTTCTAAAGCTGCTACAAGCTCTTTTACTTCATTAAATTTTTTCATCGTTAATTTACTCCTTTTAGGTTTTTAAGGTTTTGATTAATACTCTATTACTAAAGTAAGATGTTTATTTTACAAAAAAAACTTTTGGATTAATAAAAAAGTGCCTAAAACACTGTTTTTTTCCACATTATAGGGGGTTATGAACAATTAATCCACTCAAAAACAAATTATTCAATTGAAAATCAGATAATTACAAAACAACATATAATTAAAAAGCCCCTCCAATATACTTAGAGGGGCTTTTTAATTAAGTGAATTTTATGCTATTGAGAACTGATTCTCTTTGTAATATCCGCTTTTCAATTTATCTGAAACCTCGCTAAAGGCATCTAATGTACGTTGTACATCTTCCATTGTATGAACAGCTGTTGGTATTAACCTAAGCTCAATAAGCCCTTTAGGGATTACAGGATACACTACAATAGAACAGAATATTCCGTAGTTCTCACGCAGGTCCATTGTAAGCGCAGTAGCTTCCAATAGCTCACCTTTTAAGAACACAGGAGTAACCATGGTATTTGTTACGCCTAAATCGAATCCACGCTCTCTAAGACCTTTCTGCAAGGTAGTAGCCACATTCCATAGTTTCTCTCTAAGCTCCGGGTTATTCTTTAACAGCTCCAGTCTTTTCAATAAACCAATAACCATAGGCATCGGTAATGCTTTTGCAAAAGTCTGAGAACGCATGTTGTAACGGAAGAAATTAGTCATCTCTTCTGTAGAGGCAACAAATGCTCCAATACCGGCCATCGATTTAGCAAAAGTACCAAAGTAAACATCTACCCCATCAATACAGTTTTGCTCTTCATGAGTACCAGCACCGGTAGGTCCCATTGTACCAAAACCATGCGCATCGTCAATTAATAAACGGAAGTTGAATTCTTTTTTAAGGTCAACAAGTTCTTTTAACTTTCCTTGCGCACCCGACATACCAAAAACACCCTCAGTAATTACCAATATACCGCCACCGCTTTGCTCAACAAGCTTAGTTGCTCTTTCAAGTTGTTTGCGTGCACTATCAATATCGTTATGTTTATATACAAAACGTTTACCCATGTGCAAACGTAATCCGTCAATAATACATGCATGAGATTCAGCATCATAAACAATAACATCATTCCTATCCACAAGACTATCAATGATAGAAACCATTCCCTGATAACCGTAATTTAATAAGAAAGCATCTGGTTTACCTACAAATGCCGCAAGTTCCTGCTCCAGTTGTTCATGGTATTTTGAGTTACCCGACATCATACGGGCACCCATTGGATAAGCCATTCCAAATTCTGCAGCACCCTTTAAATCAGCTTCCCTTACTTCCGGGTGATTAGCTAAACCTAAATAGTTATTTAAACTCCATACCAGGTGTTCTTTGCCGCGAAAGTTCATGTGAGGGGCAATATCTCCCTCTAATTTAGGAAATGAGAAATATCCATGTGACCATTTGTGATGTTGCCCGATCGGGCCCATATGCTTTGCTATCTTTTCAAAAATATCCAATGTTATATGTATTAAGTTTTTTTATATTTTTTGCAAATTTAAGGTTAATATGACTGATACGCAACATCAGCATGTACCAAGGCTAATACGCTATTATTATGCCAAAAAAGCCTTAACATATTTATTGTTAAGGCTTTCTATTTTTTTTATATTAATAATTAATCAACATTATCATGAAGAAATGAGTTATTTGGTCTGATTTCAGTAGATCCATCTTCATCATTACTTAAAGTAAATCTCGAAACCTGAGACTCAGACGAGTGCTGAACCTGCTGCAACTGCATTTGCTTACGTTTATAAGCCGGCTCATTCTCTAACTCCTGCAAACCATTACTGGTTCTTAGCTTCATACTCAGATCTTTTAACCTTAAAATCCTTTCTTTCGATTTTTTAAGCTGATCTTCTATTGACTCATCATTTTTGTCATCATCTGCTCCTGCTTCCTGAACTTCTTCTCTATGAGGCTCAACATCATTATTGAATACTGACGCAGGGGTTTCAAATACAAAGTCAGTTTCTGCAAGCTTAATTTCGAATTCAAAGCCCGATGACTCTTGTTGAGTTTCCTGAGCAGGTTCTTCTTCAATTAAGGTGTGTCTTACAACTGTATTTTCAGGCTCATCAGCTTTTCTGGCTTTATTGATATTAAATAAATCACCGAAAAGATCAGATTGCTTTATTTCTTCCTTGGCTTTCATAGCCGGCTCCTGAACAGGAACGTCAGCTTTAGGCTGTATGAAAGAGTTAACAGGCTCTACCGGGCGCACCATTGGCGCTTCTTCAGGAGTTAATAAAGAGATTTTTTTAACGTTCTTTTTATCTTCTTCGCGCTGTTCTTTAGTTTGGAAACCAGTAGCAATAATGGTTACAGATAACCTTTCACCAAGGTTCTCATCAATACAGTTACCCCAGATCAAATCGGCAGAAAGACCGGCTTTATCCTGGATATAATCAGTTATGATCGTTACCTCGTCCATTGTTACTTCCTGTACTCCTGAACTGATATTTAATAAGATATATCTTGCACCTTCAATCTCGTTGTCTTTCAACAATGGAGAAGCCAAAGCACCCTCAACAGCATTTAATGCCCTGTTTTCGCCTTCGCATGCAAAACTACCCATTATAGATACACCGCTATCTTTCATAACAGTACGCACATCTTTAAAATCCACGTTGATGTATCCCGGTACAGTTATAATCTCAGCA
Organism: uncultured Pedobacter sp.; assembly: GCF_946479715.1. The sequence continues at coordinate 9,162 of NZ_CAMLHF010000026.1, forward strand.
ATTCCTTTTGCAGCAGTCGTTAAAATATCATCTGCCTGGGCAAATGCCGAACCTAAAGTAAGGTTACCAAATATTTCACGCAACCTGTCGTTAGAAATAACCAGGTAAGAATCTACATATTTTTTTAGTTCATCTAAACCATCGTTAGCCTGCATTTTACGTCTTTTACCTTCAAAGGAGAAAGGCGTAGTAATAATGGCTACCGTTAAAATATCTAATTCTTTTGCAGCTTTAGCAATGATCGGGCTGGCGCCTGTTCCGGTTCCTCCACCCATTCCTGCCGTAATGAACAACATTTTTGTAGTGTTGCCCAGCATCTGCTTAATATCATCTATATTCTCTATGGCTGAATTTTTACCAACTTCAGGAATAGAGCCTGCACCCATACCTTCAGTTAAACTTGCACCAAGTTGAACCTTATTAGGAATAGGACTAAACTCCAAAGCCTGCGCATCAGTATTACAAATGATAAAGTCAACACCTGTAATTCCAGAACGGTACATATGGTTTACCGCATTACCTCCACCGCCACCAACACCAATTACCTTGATGATTGACGACTTATCTTTTAACATTTCAAACTGCATATCTTTATGAATCAGTTATTTAAAAATTCGTTTTTCCTGTTCATCTCTCTATGTAATATTAACACTTTTTTAACAGGCGTTTTCCACAACTGTTAAGAATGTGGAAAAATCGTGTTTTGTTGAAAAATATTACGGCTTTATATAATCTTCATCGCTTACATTCATATCATCCTTGATGAAATCTTTTGTTTTAGCTAGAAGTTTATCAAATAATCCACCACCTGAACGTTTCACTTTCTCTTTATCTTTTGGTCGCTCTACAAAAACTCCCGGTTGCTTCATTTCTTCAAGCAGCTCCTCGGCCTTTTGTATACCTTTAATTAATAAACCAACACTGGTAGCATACATCGGGCTTTTCAAATCATCATAGATGGTTTTAGGCATGTCTTCATATTTAGACAAATGCTCATTCGGATATCCAACACGGCAATCTAATCCGGTTACATATTCAACCAACTGCGACAAGTGTTTCAACAACGCACCACCACCGGTAATCACTACTCCTCCGATTAGTTTTTTCTCATATCCCGAAGATTTGATTTCGTAATAAACATGCTCAATAATTTCCTCCATACGGGCCTGGATTACATAAGCAAGATTTTTCACTGAAATCTCTTTAGGTTCTCTTCCTCTTAATCCCGGAACACAAATAATCTCGTTCTCTTTATTCTCTTCTGCAAGTGCCGAACCAAAACGGGTTTTCAACAATTCCGCCTGGTTTCTCATCACAGAACATCCTTCTCTGATATCTTCAGTCACACTGTTACCACCAAAAGGAATAACAGCAGTATGACGGATAATTCCTTCATGGAAAATTGCGATATCGGTAGTACCACCACCTATATCTACCAAAGCCACACCCGCCTCTTTCTCTTCATCGCTCAACACCGATTCCGAAGAAGCTAATGGCTCCAGTATTAATTCCTGAGTTTGTAACCCGGCATTGGTTACGCATCTCATTATATTTTTTACCGCCGTTACCTGACCGGAAATGATATGGAAGTTTGCTTCCAAACGTACTCCTGCCATTCCAATAGGATCTTTAATACCCGGCTCATTGTCGATAGTAAACTCTTGTGGCAATACATGGATGATTTCTTCTCCTGGGGGCATAACCAGTTTGAACATATCATCAATCAGCTTGTCAATATCCTTCTTTCCTATCTCATTATTTAATTCTCTTCTGGTCAAAATACCTCTGTGTTGTAAACTTTTGATATGCTGGCCAGCAATACCTACATTAACAACGCGGATTTCGACGTTCGATTGCCCGCTTGCAAGTTCTACCGCCTGAGCTATCCCCTGAACTGTTTTCTGGATATTGGATACCACGCCACGTGTTACCCCTGCGGATTCTGCTTTTCCTATACCTAATACTTCTATTTTTCCGTGTTGTGTTCTGCGACCAACGATCACACAGATCTTAGTAGTACCAATATCCAACCCTACTACGATTGGAGACTGAGTGGTTAATTTTTCTTTGCCCATAACTATATTGATTTGTTGAGTTTATTATTCTTGTTTTTCCTGGTATCTGTTTTAATTATCATCCTTTAGTTCCTCTGGCATCTCTTCTCGAACCATCGTATCTATCGGTTTCTTCTTCAGGGAGTCTAACCGGGCTACCCCTAATAAAGAATCAATCTTGTTCTTTTCGCAAACAACCTGATTGGTATATTTTATATTGATGGTTTTATAGGTGTCCCACCCCACCTTAGGCATTGCCTTATCATAAAAAGCGCGCAAATTCCTCATCTTAACTTCCAGTGAGTCTGCAGTTCCCAAAATGATCCGCTGATTGCCTACTCTTGGCACCAACTGTATATCATTTTTATCGTCCACAATCAATTGCTCAATCTGCTCATTCCATAATGTATCCTGTTCAATATAGAATGCCGTTTTATACAGATCCTTAGCCAGCTTAGTAATCAAAGTATCAACCTTACCACTAAAATGCTCCAGTATTTTTCCGTTTGCCACCAGTACACTAGCTGTAAAATTTGGAGAAATAGGCATTTTCAATCCATTCCTGTCGATATAAAAATCCTGATCACTTGCATTTATGACCCTTAATATCGGTTGGCGCTGTTTAACATTAATATGGATTACCCCATTCATATCAGCATAAACTGTTGCAAAAGCGATGTAAGGATTAGCCTTTAATTTTTGCTCTATTTCTTCCAGATTGATCTGCTCCAGTTTCTTCCCAATCAATACACCCTGGCTCTGTTTTAAAATTGCATCTACTTCTTCCCTTTCAATAAAGTTGTCCGCTCCCGGAATTAAGATTTTAATATTGGTACAAGTCACAGTATCTTTTTTAATGCTCACAAAACTCATGAGCACTATAATTCCGGCCAGACTAACTATCCAGGCAAAACCTTTAAATACCGATCTCCAATTTATCCTCTTAAGCATTTGTCAACAGGGTTTTTAGTGGTTGTATCAATGTATCTATATCACCGGCACCTACAGTTAAAAGTAACTCAGGTTGCTTGTTCTTTATGCGTTCTACAACTAAATCTTTTCCACATATCTCTTTGTTTTTCAACGAGATCTTATCTAACAAATACTGCGAATTAATCCCTTCCAGCGGCAATTCCCTGGCCGGATATATTTCCAGCAGTATCAAATCATCTGCAGTGCTTAAAACTTGTGCAAAATCATCTGCAAAGTCGCGGGTACGGGTAAACAAATGCGGCTGAAAGATCACTGTCAGTTTCTTATCAGGATACAATTGTCTTACCGCATTAAAGCAGGCCCTCAATTCTTCAGGATGATGGGCATAGTCATCTATGTAAATATGCTCCGGAGAATTTACGATATACTCAAATCTTCTCTTTACACCCTTAAAATTACCTACTGCAGCTTTTATCTTATCAGGATCAATACCCAATTTCAAAGCAACAGCAATTGCTGCCACCGTATTTTCTACATTATGTTTTCCCGGAAGCATCAGGCTTATCCCTTCAATCGAATGATCGGCATCCTCATAATCGAACACAAAACTTGCATGCTCTACCCTGATGTTTTTGGCCTTAACCTGCGAATCCAAATCCGCACTATAACTTATCGCGCCAGCAATAGGCAAGCCTTTTTTAGCAAACAATGTACCTTCAGGTTTTAGCTGACCGGCAAACAACTGAAACGACTCCTGCAATTGCGAAGCATCACCATAAATATCCAGGTGATCAGCATCCATAGAAGTGATTACCGAAATATCCGGATGCAGCGTCAAAAATGAACGGTCATATTCATCAGCCTCTACCACAACCACATTGTTATTGCCAATTAAAAAGTTACTGTTATAATTTGTAGCTATGCCTCCTAAAAATGCGGTACAGCCATAGCCAGTGTCAGTTAAAATATGCGCAACTACTGATGAAGTGGTGGTTTTACCATGCGTACCGGCAACAGCAATACAAAACTGGCCTTTACTAATGATCCCCAAAACCTCAGATCGCTTTTTGAGTTTAAAACCATGCCCTTTATAATAATTCAATATTTCCGAATTCTTAGGGATGGCCGGTGTATAAATAACCAGTGTTTCTTTATCATCCGCAGTAAAGCAATTCGGCAAGGTGTCCTCATTATCTACATAAGATATCAAAACACCCTCCTGCTCAAGCGCAGTGGTAAGGTTGGTTTTTGTTTTATCGTAACCGCAAACAATACATTTTCTCTTTACAAAATAACGGGCAAGGGCACTCATTCCAATTCCACCGATACCAACAAAATAAACTCTTTTTATATTGTCCAGTTCCATTACTTCTGCCCCCCCTTTCCAGCTAAATTTAAAACCTGTTGCGCTATCAGGTTATCGGCATCAGGCAAAGCCATCTCACCAATGTTATCAGAAAATATTTTACACCTTTCTTTATCTTTTAGCAAAGCTAAAGCTTCAGGCACCAGCGTATCCTCGGCAGAGCGGTCTGTTATTAACAGCGCCGCATTGTTTTTCACCAAAGCCATTGCATTCTTAGTCTGATGGTCTTCAGCCACATTTGGCGAAGGAACCAGGATAACCGGTTTTTTAATCAAACACAATTCCGCAATCGTACCTGCTCCGGCCCTGGATATAATAAGATCGGCAGCAGCATAAGCCATATCCATCTTATTCAGAAATTCCAGAATACGCACATTCGGATGAAAGTCCAAACCCAAACGCTCAGCAATACCCTTATAATAAAACTTACCTGTTTGCCATACCACCTGTACATCCTCCCTCAGTAAATCAGGCAAATGCTTTTCAATACTTTTATTTAAGGTACCGGCACCAAGGCTGCCACCTGTAACCAGTATTGTTTTCTTAAGCGGATCAAGCTTCAGCAATTCTGCTCCTGCATGGTGCTTGTTCAAAATATCAACAACATCTTTTCTTACCGGATTTCCGGTTTTTAAGATATTAGCGGCAGGGAAAAACTGATCCATATTATCAAAAGCAACACAAACCTTAGCCGCTTTTTTACCCAGCCATTTATTGGTAATACCTGCATAAGAGTTTTGCTCCTGTATCAGGTAAGGAATATTTTTTAATGATGCAGCGTACAATATCGGTCCTGATGCATAGCCTCCTACTCCAACCACAACATCAGGTTTAAACTCAGAGATCAGCTGCATTGCCTTCCTAACACTTCCAAAAAGCTTAAACGGTAAGCCCAGGTTTTTAATGATAGATCCTCTTTGAATACCACTGATATTCAACCCCACAATTTTATATCCGGCAGCAGGAACCTTTTCCATTTCCATTCTGCCTGTGGCTCCAACAAAAAGTATTTCGCATTCAGGCTCCATACGCTTTAGCGCATTGGCAATAGATATGGCCGGAAAAATATGTCCGCCAGTACCGCCACCCGAAATAATTACCCTTGTTGGTTTCATCATCTTATTTTATGCCATTGCAGGTATTTCACCCACAATTACTTTTTTACTATTATTTTCTTCAACATCCTTGCTCACACTCAATATTATCCCAAATGCAATACTTGTAAATAACAGAGAGGTTCCCCCCATACTCACTAGTGGCAAAGGCACACCGGTAACCGGTCCCAAACCAACAGCAACAGCCATATTTGCAAAGGCCTGTATGGTTAAACTAAAACTTAAACCTGCCGCCAGCAATGCGCCAAATGCCTTGGGCGCCCTGGTTACAATCTTTATACATCGATAAAGCAGTATCAAATACAGGGTCATCACAATTATCCCCCCTATAGTTCCGTACTCTTCAATGATCATTGCAAACACAAAATCAGAATACGGGTGAGGTAAAAAGTTCTTTTCAATACTATTCCCCGGACCTTTACCAAAAACCCCGCCAGAGGCCAGAGCAATTTTGGAATGGTCAGACTGAAATGTCTTATCAGAGTTCTGACGCTCCGGGTGCATATAAGTTTCTATACGTGATTTATACACTTCTCTACGTGGACCTAAAAAAGCTACAAAAAGCAACAGTACAAAACCTCCGGCACATACCATCATGATCTGCTTAATACTGATACGGCCAATAATCAATAGCAAAATACTTACACCAAAAAGCATCAAAGCGGTCGACATATTTGCCCATGCAATCAACACAAACACCACGCAAACAGAGCCCATAATCGGGATAAATGCTTCTTTAACGTCTTTAATATTCTCCTGCTTCCGGGTCAGCATCCTGGCCAGAAACGTAATCAAAGCCAGCTTGGCCAAATCCGAGGTCTGAAACGTTAAACCGATCAGCGGTATCTTAACCCATCTCGAAGCATCATTTACATTAGCTCCAAAAATCAGCGTATACACTAGCAGCGGAATTGTAATTACCATCAATACTTTAGAAATTCCGGCATAGTACCTGTAATCCAAAAGGTGGGCTATATAAATCATAGCAATGCCTATCAGTACAAATATCACGTGTTTGGTAAGCAATAATTTTTCTACCCCTACACCACGCTTAAATGCCAGAGTACTGGTAGAACTGTATACTACCAAAATGGAAATAAGCGACAACAAAATGATGATCAGCCAAATCCAGCGATCTCCTTTTGTCTTGTCCAGAAGTTTATTTATTGCAACCATAGTCTACAATTCTTTAACGGCACTCTTAAATTGATTGCCTCTGTCTTCGTAATTTTTAAACAAATCAAAGCTTGCACATGCTGGCGAAAGCAATACCGTATCTCCTTTTTTAGCAAGGTGATAGGCTACCTGCACCGCTTCATGAGCAGAAAAAGTATTCACTATAATCTCCACGTCATCTTCAAAAGCCTCATGAATACGCTTATTGTCTTTACCTAAACATACAATGGCTTTCACCTTCTGGTGCACCATATCCTTAAGCATATTGTAATCATTACCCTTATCAACGCCTCCCATAATCAGAATCACGTCAGTTCCTACACTCTCCAAAGCGTACCAGGTCGAATTCACATTGGTGGCTTTAGAATCATTGATGTAATCCACCCCCGAAATCTTTGCCACATGCTCCAACCTGTGTTCAATATTCTTAAAATCTCCCATACTTTCGCGGATGGAAGTATTTCGAATGTCTAATACTTTGGCTACTATGCCCGAAGCCATAGAGTTGTAAATATTATGCTTGCCCTGAAGGGCTAACTCTGAAATAGACATGGTTAGTTCGTCGTTTAGGTGTATATTTATGTGTATGTTATTGCTTTCCAGGTATGCCCCGCTCTCAATCTTTTTACGAATAGAGAAGGGATACATTTTTGAACTCACGTTCGTTGTTTTTAAAACTTTTAAAGTTTCAGGGTCATCAGCGCAGTAAATGAAAACATCATCAGCTGTCTGATTCTGGGTAATGCGCATTTTCGATGCAGCATAATTACCCAGTTTATAATCGTACCTGTCCAAATGATCAGGTGTAATGTTCAGTAATACCGCTATATCGGCTTTAAACTCATGCATGTCATCCAGCATAAAGCTCGAAAGCTCCAGCACATACCATTCATAATCGGCCATAGCCACCAAAGCCGCAAAGCTATGTCCAACATTACCGCCAAGACCTACATTAAAACCTGCTTTTCTCAGCGTATGGTAGATAAGCATGGTAGTCGTTGTTTTACCGTTAGAGCCGGTAATACAAATGGTTTTTGCATTGGTATAGCGTTTCGCAAACTCAATTTCCGAAACCACCGGAATCCCCTTTTTCTTAATCTCCTTAATAATCGGAGCGGTATCAGGTATTCCCGGACTTTTTATCACTTCAACTGCATCCAATATTTTTTCAGCAGTATGTTGTTTCTCTTCAAAAGGGACATGCAATTCCTCTAAAATCTCTTTATACTGGGTAGCTATGGCACCAAAGTCCGACACAAAAACATCAAAACCCTGTTTCTGCGCCAGCATTGCCGCTCCAACCCCGCTCTCTCCTGCACCAAGAATTACAATTCTATCCTTTTCCATTACCGCAGTTTTAAAGTGACTAAAGTGATGATGGCCAATAAGATTCCAATAATCCAAAACCGGGTTACGATTTTAGCCTCATGGTACCCTTTCTTTTGATAGTGATGATGTAAGGGCGACATAAGGAAAACCCTTCTGCCCTCTCCAAACCGCTTTCTGGTATATTTAAAATAGCTTACCTGAATAATTACAGATAAATTCTCTATCAGAAAAACCCCACATAAAACCGGGATCAATAATTCTTTTCTAATCATGATGGCAAAAACGGCAATGATACCGCCAATGGCCAAACTTCCTGTATCGCCCATAAATACCTGGGCAGGATAAGAGTTGTACCATAAAAAGCCCACACACGCCCCTACAAAAGCACCCGCAAAAATCATCAGCTCACCCGAATTCGGGATATACATAATATTCAGATAATCAGCAATCACAGTGTTACCAGACACGTAGGCCAGCAGACCAAGTGTTAAGCCAATAATAGCCGACGTACCCGTGGCCAGTCCATCAATTCCATCGGTAATATTGGCCCCATTGGATACCGCAATTACAATTACAATTACAAATAACAGAAAAACTACAAAAGCATATTTCTCATAACCAGGGCCTAAAAATTTAAGCACCTTAGCATAATCCATCTCATTATTTTTATAGAAAGGAACATTGGTCAATGTCGACTTAACATCCTGAGTATAATAAAAGCTCTCTCCCTTTTGTCTCAAAACCATTGGTGCAGTAGTCTTGGCACCTATACCGGTTGTCACTTTGGTATTTGCGGTCTCATCAACAGTCTGCCTTACCACAATGTTCGGATTAAAGTACATTGTCCAGCCAACAATAAGTGCCAGTCCAAATTGTCCAACAACCTTAAAACGACCTGCTAATCCTTCTTTATTTTTTCTAAAAACCTTAATATAATCATCAACAAAACCTATAACCCCCATCCATATAGTGGTTACAATCATCAGGATCACATAAATATTAGTAAGGTTGGCAAACAATAATGTAGGCACCAATATGCCCAGCAAAATGATAATACCACCCATTGTAGGTGTACCTTGTTTTTGCATTTGTCCTTCCAGGCCAAGGTTCCTAACTGTTTCACCCACCTGCATTTTGTGCAGGTAATTAATCAATCTTCTACCGTAAACAGTAGTAATGATCAGTGAGATAATTACAGCCAAAGAGGTACGGAATGTGATGTATTGAAACAACCTCAATCCGGGAAATTCATAATTCTGATTCAGATACTCGAATAAATAATACAACATTAGCTGATCAAGTTAAATTGTTCCATCAATACCTCTTTATCATCAAAATGATGTCTAACACCATTTATTTCCTGATACTTCTCATGCCCCTTGCCTGCCAATAAAATAATATCACCAGGTTTGGCCAAATGACAGGCAGTTTTAATTGCCTCTTTCCTGTCCACTATGCTTAATGTTTTTCTTTTATTTGTTGGCGAAACACCTTTTTCCATATCCTCCACTATCGTTTGCGGGTTTTCGGTTCTCGGATTATCCGAAGTTAAAATCACCTTATCGCTCCAATCACAGGCTACCTGTGCCATAATAGGTCGCTTAGTTTTGTCCCTATCGCCACCACAACCAATTACCGTAATTACCTGTTCGGTACCTTTTCTTATATCCTGTATGGTGCTCAATACATTTTGTACTGCATCAGGAGTATGTGCATAATCTATTATTCCAATTATATTCCGGGTAGAAGTGATGTACTCAAACCTGCCTTCGGCACCTGTTAACCTGCTTAATACAGTCAACACAGAAAGCTGATCCTGTTCCAACAACATTGCCGTGCCATATACCGCAAGCAAATTATAAGCGTTAAAAGAACCCACCAGCTTAAAGAACACATCAGCCCCGTCAATATCCAAATGCAAACCGCTAAAGCTGTTCTCAATCACCTTTGCTTTAAAATCAGCAAGCTGTTTAAGCGCATAAGTCTTCTTCGATGCTTTAGTGTTCTGAAGCATCACCATTCCGTTTTTATCATCAAGATTAGTTAATGCAAAAGCCGATTTTGGCAACACATCAAAAAACGCCTTTTTAGCCTTAATATAGTTGTCAAAGGTCAAGTGAAAATCTAAATGGTCGTGAGTAATGTTAGAAAACACCCCGCCCGAAAAGCTTAAGCCCTCAATTCTATGCTGCACCACCGCATGCGAGCTTACTTCCATAAAGCAATAGCTGCAATCAGCCGCTACCATATCCTGTAACAGACTATTTAAAGCCAGTGGATTTGGTGTAGTATGTGTAGCAGGAATCACCTCGTCATTAATATGGTTTTCCACTGTCGAGATCAAACCAACCTTATAACCAAGCTCCCTGAATAACTTAAATAACAAAGTAGCAATAGTAGTTTTACCATTAGTACCGGTAATACCAATTAACTGCAGTTTAGAAGAAGGATTACCATAAAAATTAGACGCCATAATACCCAGCGCAGCAGCGCTGTTCTCTACCTCTACATAGGTTACCAGCTCATTTTTAACCTCAGGTATCGTCTCACAAACTATAACACTTGCACCCGCTTCAATAGTAGCCTGGATAAAAGCATGACCGTCAGACAAAGTACCCTTAACAGCAAAAAACACAACATCCTTAACAACCTGACGCGAATCAAACACCAAAGCACTAACCTCCCTGTTGGTTGATCCAACCAGGTTTGTTATTGCTACCCCATATAATACTTCCTGCAACTGCATCCTATTGTAATTCAAGTTGAACTAATAATCCTCTTCCAATTCTATTTCCGGCAGGTATAGATTGAGCTACAACCTTACCACCGCCTTTTACCCTGGTTTTTAAACCCGCATTGCCCAACAGGTATAATGCGTCCTTTAAACCCATCCCTTTAACATCAGGCATTACTCCTTTTATGGCAGCATGCTCTTCGTAAGGAACACCGTTATTGGTATCAATACCACTTACAGATTTATCTGCATAAAGCGCTTTAATACCCAGCGCTTTATAAATCTTTTTAACCGCTTTGCTCTCACCAACTTTCGCTTCCGGCGCTTTGGTATTACCTACCAGGTGATTTGGAATGTCGTTGTACATTTCCATATCGCTGGCATAAATGCGATCAGCAATTTCTTTAAATACCGGCCCTGCAACTGCAGCACCGTAGTATCCATTTTTAGGACCGTTAATAGCCACCATAATGGAGTATTTAGGTTTATCAGCAGGGAAATAACCGCAAAAAGAAGCTTGATAGCTTTTCTTGGCCTTATAACCCTTATTACCATCGGCTACCTGAGCAGTACCGGTTTTACCGGCTACCCTGTACAATGGCGATCCCATTTGCTTGCCGGTACCTTTAGTAACCACCGATTCAAGCATGGCCTGTAATTTTTTAACCGTTTTCTCAGAGCAAACCCTTTCCGAGATCACTCTTGCGCTAAACTGCTCAATCGGATTTCCAAGTCTGCGTATTTCCTTTACAAAAATTGGCGCTATATACTTACCATCATTGGCAATGGCATTATAAAAAGTCAGCATTTGCAAAGGCGTAATCTGCATTTCATAACCATAAGCCATTTGCGGCAGGGTCATATTTTTATTCCAGCTTTTAAACGAAGGATTTTTAATTACAGGTTTAGTTTCTCCAGGTATCTGTAATCCAAGTCGTTCATTCATATGGATATCATACAGATGATCCGTAAACTGCGATGGATTATCCTGGTATGCCGCATTAACCAATTTAGCTACGGCTGTATTTGCCGATTGCTCAAAGGCCTTCATTACGGTAACCGTCCCAATACCACCATGTGAATCTTTAATCGTATGTCCGGGTATCCTGTAATATCCATCTCCGGTAGCTACCATGGTATTAGTATCTACTTTATTATCTTCCAGAAGCGCCATGTACGAAGCTAGTTTAAAGGTCGACCCTGGATCCTGACTACCACCAATGGCATAATTAAACTTCTCTTCGTAAACCCCTTCTTTAACCCTGGTGTAATTGGCAACTGCCCTTACCTCACCGGTTGTCACCTCCATCAATATCACCGTTCCGTGATCAGCATCGCTTATTTTCAACTGTTTTTCCAACGCACTTTGCGCCAGATCCTGCATGTTAATGTCAATGGTCGAAATAATATCAGCACCCTCTTTAGGTGCTACCTCTGCTTCATCATTAACAGGCATCCAAACACCGCCAGATATTCTCTGAACCAGTCTTTTTCCACTTTCGCCATTAATGTATTCACCATATGCACCCTCTAAACCAACCCCATTGCTTACATTTTCATTTTTATAACCAATAGTTCTTGCGGCAAGGTATTTAAACGGCTTAATTCTTTTATTTTGCTGAACAGCAATTAAACCACCGGTATACTTCCCTACGTTATATAAAGGAAACGTTCTGATCGTTTTCAATTCCTGATACCCAACTTTGCGCTTAATCAATAAATAACGGGCACTGTCACGTCTGGCCGAGCGTAAATATCTGGAGTACTCTTTAGGCGTTTTATCTTTAAAGAACTGAGATAACTTCAATGCCAGCGAATCCACCTTACTATCAAACACCTCACTATCAGCAATACCACCGGCATACATATCCATACGGAGCTCATACTCAGGAATAGAAGTTGCAAGCAAGCTTCCATCGTTTGAGTAGATATTTCCACGCGCTGCTTCCACATTGATATACTTTGTAGAGAGACTATCGGCCATGGCACGCCATTTATGTCCCTCCACAAACTGTACATCGCAAAGTCTGATCAGTACTGCCACGGCAAACAGTACAATCAGTCCGAAAGACAGATAAACACGTAATAATATGTTAGCTCTAATATTCATTACTGCTTATTACAATTTTTTTAGGCGGCTCTGTTAATTCTTTAATTCCCAGTGTATCCACCTTTTTAGCAACCTCTGTTAGTTTACTTTTGAACATCAAATCGGCCTTAAGCGATTTGTATTCCCAGCTCATTTCTTTTACTTCCTTACTTAACTGATCAATATTTCTAATGTTTTTGATGGCCATATGGCTATTCGCGATATACAGCATTCCCAAAACCGACAGAAATATCAAAAACGGCAACATCTCTGTTGCAGCTTCCTTACTCACTACACCCTCAGTAAATAACTTTTTAAAGAACTGATTTTCAGATACAGGCTCTTTCTTCTTAATCCTGATATCTAATTCCTCTTCTTCTTCAGGCTCTTCGTCTATATGTTCCCTAAACCTGTTATTCATAACTTCTCTCCAATCCTTAATTTCGCACTTCTGGATCTGCTATTGCGTTCCAGCTCAGCTTCATCAGCCATTACAGCTTTCCTTGTTATTACTTTAAAAGGCTTTTGTTCGTTACCAAAAAAGTCTTTATCCACCTCACCTTTAAACTTTCCTTTGGCCAGGTAATTCTTTACCGGCCTGTCTTCCAAAGAATGGTAAGACATCACCACCAGACGTCCACCACTCTTTAGCACATCAGCAGTCTGCGCCAGAAAATTCTCCAGCACTTCTATCTCGGCATTCACCTCGATGCGCAGGGCCTGAAAAACCTGCGCCATATATTTATTTTCTTTTCCCTTTGGAATATGTGCGGCAACTGCTTTTTTAAAATCGGCCAGTGTTTCTATCGGGCGTTCTATACGACCGGTCACTACCGCCTTAGCCAGCGACTTTGCATTTTTAACTTCGCCATAGATTCCGAATATCCTGTGCAGCTTTTCTTCAGTATAAGTATTCAATACCTCCGCAGCAGTCAGCTTGCCCTGTTTATCCATCCGCATATCTAATGTAGATTCAAACCTGGTCGAGAATCCTCTATCCGGTTCATTAAACTGATGAGAAGAAACACCAAGATCAGCCAAGATGCCGTCAACTGCTTTAAAGCCTAATAAGCGAAGGTTATTTTTAAGGAATGCGAAATTCTGATCTACAAAATGAAAGCGCGGATCATCTATCTTATTTCTTTGCGCATCCGGATCCTGATCAAAAGCAATCAGCACACCGTCTTTACCCAAATGTTTAAGGATCTCTCTCGAGTGCCCACCACCGCCAAATGTCACATCAACATAAACGCCATCCGGTTTAATATTCAAACCATCAATGCACTCTTGCAACAGCACCGGAACATGGTAATTATTCTCCATTTTCCCTCCTGTTCTTATCCCCCATTACTTCCGCAGCAAGCAGCGCAAAGTCAGCAGGATCTTTATCAAATAATGCTTCGTATGATTTTTTCGACCAAACCTCAATCTTATCAAACTGACAAGCCAGTACCAGTTCAGTATTAATTTCAATACCTACCGATTCCAGTAAAGGGTTGGGCAAATTAACCCTACCGGTTGCATCCAGCGTCAATTCTGTGGCACCGCGGGTAAATAATCTTATAAATTCTCTGTTTTTTTGTTCGTACGGATTCAGCTTACTCAAGTCCTCCACTATCTTTTCCCATACTTTTTTAGGGTAAATCACCAGGTGCTTCTCAAAACCCCTGTTAATCACAAGTCCCTCTTGCTCAACATTAGGCAATTGTTTTTTTAGGCTCGAAGGGACCATCAAGCGGCCTTTCGCGTCTAATTTACAATCAAATTCTCCTAATAACTGAACCATAATAATATGTGCACTTTTTATGTAGTGTAAAAATAGGTACTTCTACCACTTTTTACCACATTCTACCACAAAAAGTTTTCCACATATTATTTCTCTACCACTTTCCCCCATATTTAGCATAAAAAGGCCATAAATCATGGTGGGAGGAAGTGGTAAACAAAACAGGCGTTTCGCAAAAACGAAACGCCTGTCCTTAAAATTAGTCAGGTATACTAGTCATTTATAGCCTTAACACCTGGCAATTCTTTACCTTCCATATATTCAAGCAATGCTCCACCACCGGTCGATACATAACTTACCTCATCTTCTAAATTAAATTTAGCAATTGCAGCGGCCGAATCACCACCACCAATTAAAGAGAAAGCGCCGTTTTCTTTGGTAGCTGCAACAACTGCATCAGCAATTGCACGTGTACCTACCTCAAAATTAGCCATTTCAAAAACACCCATCGGACCATTCCACAATAGTGTTTTAGAGTCTTTAATGATCTTCGAGAACAATTCAGACGTTTTCGGGCCAATATCTAATCCCATCCAGTCGGCAGGAATTTGTCCCGAATCAACTGTACCTTTTTCTGCATCATTGTCAAATTTATCAGCAATAACAGTATCTACCGGTAAAACCAGGTTTACACCTTTAGCTTTAGCTTTATCCAATAGCTCAAGGCAAAGTGCCATTCTATCTGCTTCCAATAAAGAAGTACCAATTTCACCACCTTGTGCTTTAGCAAAAGTATAAGCCATACCACCACCTATAATCAGGTTGTCTACTTTTTCAAGCAAGCTTTCAATTAATAAAATCTTGTCCGAAACCTTAGCACCACCCATAATAGCAGTAAAAGGTCTAACAGCACCATGATTCACTTTTTCAGCATTTTTCAGTTCTTCAGCCATTAAATAACCAAAGTATTTAGCGTTCGGGAAAAACTCAGCAACAATAGCAGTTGAGGCGTGTGCACGGTGTGCAGTACCAAAAGCATCATTTACATATACATTTCCAAGTTTCGATAACTTTTCAGCAAAGGCTTTATCACCTTTTTCTTCTTCTTTATAAAAACGCAGGTTCTCTAATAAAAGAACTTGTCCCGGAACCAGGTTTTTAGCTTTTTCTACGGCCTCAGCACCAATACAATCATTGGCAAATTTCACCTCAAGATCCAGCATTCTCGAAAGGTCACCTAAAATGTGTTTCAAAGAATTTTTATCATCCGGACCATCTTTTGGTCTGCCAAGGTGAGACATTAGAATAACACTACCGCCATCATTTAAAATTTTATTGATAGTAGGTAGCGCAGCACGCATTCTTTTATCATCAGTAATATTAAAATCTTTATCCAAAGGGACGTTAAAGTCAACTCTGACTAAAGCTTTCTTATCTGCAAAGTTGCATTGATCTATTGTTCTCATTTTTTAAATTATTGTTTTGTAATGGTTGGTTCTAAATTTAAGCTGTCAAATACGCCGAACAGGCGACGCGCCAAATATAAGAAGCATTACCCATTATTCTTTATAATTTTTTGCACCACATCTACTAAACGTGCAGAGTAGCCAGATTCATTATCATACCAGCCAACCACCTTTACCAGGTCGCCTACAATAGAAGTAAGCTGACTATCAAATATGCACGAATGCGGATTGTCTAAAATATCAACGGAAACAATCGGGTCTTCAGTATACTCCAGTATTTCGCTCATCTCATTTTCCGAAGCTGCCCTAAAGGCAGCGTTAATCTCTTCAATGGTGGTTTCCTTTTTAAGGATACAGGTAAAATCTGTTAAAGAGCCATTTAATACAGGCACTCTGATGCCTGCACCACCCAGTTTACCATCCAGATGAGGGAATATATTTGTAATCGCTTTTGCAGCACCTGTACTTGTAGGGATTATAGATGCCGAAGCTGCCCTTGCCCTGCGTAAATCTTTGTGCGGTGCATCGTGCAGGTTTTGGTCGCCCGTCATAGAGTGCACAGTGGTGATGTAACCATCCAGAATACCCCAATTGTCGTCCAGTATCTTAACCATTGGCGCCACGTTATTGGTGGTACACGAAGCGTTCGAAAGCACCTCCGATTTCAAATCTACCTCTGCATCATTTACACCCAGCACTACCATTTGCACTCCTTTATCACCACATGGAGCGGATATCAGCACCTGTTTAGCGCCCGCTTTCAAATGAAGATCAGCACCTGCCTTGCTGGCAAACTTCCCTGTCGATTCCAATACCAGGTCAATCCCGAGATCAGCCCATGGCAGTTTTTCGGGATTAGGCTCAGCATACACAAGAATCTTCTTTCCGTTAATGATCAAGCTGTCATTTTCAAATTTCACAGTACCCTTAAAACCTCTGTGTACGGTATCATATTTAAAAAGGTGGGCCAAAGTAGCCGGATCTCCCAGATCATTGATGGCAACAACGTTGATGTTTTTTTCGATAGCAGTGCGCAGAAAGATACGTCCGATCCTACCAAAACCATTAATTGCGATATTCATTTTACTCGTTTTGTTCTAGGGGGCAAAAGTACCTATATTCTTACTAGCACTGGTAAAAATTCAGAAGGGATTATTAAAAATTACGCAGGCATTATGCAAGCCCCTCCCCTTACTTCCCACTTCTCGTGTATCCCAACGTCGACAGCTTAATCCCAGTAAACCCACAAACCTCACCATTAGACAACCTCCCCCTCAAACCCGGAAACATCGCTGTAAAAGCATCCGGTCTTTCCGTTTTTGGCAACATCAATATCTCCAGCTGCATCATCATTCTTTCAGTTTGCAAGTTCAATATCTTCTGAATTAACACATGAACTACCCTCTCTTCTTCATAAATTTCACTCATTGTAAGATTACTTATACCTACCAGTTCGCAATCTTCAATAAGTTCAATGTAAAACTCCTGGTTAAGTACTTGTTCAACAAAGGCATCGTGCAATACGATGATGCTGTTGGCTTCCCATATGTAATAGATACTCATTAAACCTGTTTTGGGCTCAATGGTATATAGTATTGCAAGGCCTTTCCGCAAATACCAGGCTTCGTTTATCAGCATACCCGGTTCAAGCAGTATGCTCCCTTTCAGTTTAAATTGTGGTCTCAAATAACCCGGCAACATAAGTGTTAATTCCAATTTGTTTAGTGGTTTTACACTGAGCGTTTTTAAGTAGTCTATGGTGCTTTGTTTCCATAGCAATATCATTTCGTCTGTTAATACAATAAGTTTTCTTTTTTTCATAATTAGTGAGCTTTAATTTGTGTTAGTTACTAAGCTGAACCAGATTTGGCGCTAAGCCAAGAGTTCATATTTAGTTATGATCAAAAATAAAACATGCGGTTTTAGTAAAAAAGAACCTTTGTGCGGTAATTAAAACAAAATCTCCCTTTAGCCCTCAGGCAAAAACCCCTTTTCTATCAGCTTCTTTTTAACCAGGCGCAGTGTCTTTGTAGTCATAAGCAGATAGCTTGCTACATCTTCAAGTAAAATGACCTTACCATGCAACAAATCCGGATGAGTAGTATAAAAATGAAGCACACTTTCTTCTCCGCCCTTCCTAATCATTTCATCACGTTTCAGTTCCTTCTCTTCAAATGACGAAAGCACCAGCCTTGCAAGCTCTTCCGTTTCCGGGATGGTTTCATACGCGACCTGCATCTGCCTAGCCGTTACTGCAAGCAAATAAGTATCCTTTACCGCACTAACATAATACCTGGATTCTGTCCCACTCATAAAGCTTTTTCCTGCTATAATTTCATCAGCACCACAAATCCTTAGCACATGCTTTTTGCCATCTTCTATATAATAAATTAGAATATAGCCTCTTCCAATAAAGTAAGCTTTATCCACTACATCGTCCTGTTCATGCAAAGGAGTATTCTTTTTGCAAAACAACGGAACCATGTTGTCCCACAAGTAGGGTTCTAACAAAGGATGTAATGGTTTTACTT
Source organism: uncultured Pedobacter sp. (assembly GCF_946479715.1). The sequence continues at coordinate 27,681 of NZ_CAMLHF010000026.1, forward strand.
TTGTCAGCATGGCGATAAGCCTTGCAAATACTTTTTTATTCATAAGAGCATTATATAAATTCACATGTTTAATATGATTCGTCATCCTGAATTTATTTCAGAATCTCATTTTTCAGGACAATCATCGCATTTTTTGATAATCGCGGCGAAAAACAGGTTACAAATCCACATTATATTCTTCAAGAATCCGTTCTTTTAGTTCTTGTAACTCTTCCCCTGCTTTTCCTGATATTTAGGCTGCACTAGATCTTAAGATGTTGCCAAACACTGGCATAGATCATTAAGGCTGCGTATTGTTATCTGAGCGTTCTCACACATTAATCTCCACTTCGAATTTTCTTCCATATAGATTGTTTTAGCGTTCATTTATAATTGTAATTTACTACACCATCACTTCTCTTGCTTTTATTCTATAACTACGAGGTGTTAGTCCTGTCTGTTTTTTAAAGTACCTAACGAAATAAGGAGGGCCACTAAACTCCAGGTAATAAGAGATCTCCTTAACTGATAGTTCTGTAAATTTTAAAAGCTTTAAACTCTCATTAAAACGACGGCCCTGTATCAGTTCGTAAAGGCTTTTATGTAGGTGGTTGATGCATATTCCATTTAATCGCCTTAATGAAACACCTAAGCTTTCACTGTAGAACTCTAACTTTTTATGGTTTTTAAAGTATATTTCTAATAATTGTTCAAACTTCTGAATTACCCTCAAATCCGATGACAATTCATTCTCATCAATATGAGATATAGCGAGCGCTTCTATTTCACGTTCCAAATACATATTTTATTCTTTACCCACCACAACAGGCCAGGTCTTCTCATTTTTAAGCATTTGCTGATAGTGACCTTTATACTCCGGATCTTCTGGGTTATTTTTTAATGCCTTTTGTTGCCATATTAACGCTTGTTCTCTTCGTCCTAACTTGTAAAGCAAATTGGCGTAAGTATCAAGCCATGTAGAATTACCCGGAGCATCAGTCAATGTCGATTTGCTCCATGCCAACGCACTCTCCAAACTCATTTTATCGCTGCAATTGATGAACATGCCCCACGCATGCTCATTTAATGCATTGTAGTCGTCTTTGGATACATATTTGTTGACAAAATCAACTTTAAGCCTCCCCCAATTTTCCCATTTCTTCTCGCGCGCAAACCATATCATTTGTACCTGAGTATAAAGGGAATCAACATTTCTTTCGCTGATACTATATTTTTTTGATATTGCTTTCTTAAATTTTGGCCATTCTTTTGTTTGCTGAGTTTTAACAAAAGGGACAATCTCTTCATTACGCACTACATAATCTAAAAGCGACTTTCTAAACCCCTTATTATCAATATAATCCTTAACACGATTCCATTCTAAATTGAAAATTTCAAACCCCCGATCAGTTGACTTCTCTGTAAAATCACCAAGAAAATGTACATTATACTTTTCGTACAATGCCTGCTTAGGTAAGCTATTTATATATTGCTCCGCTATTTCCCGCGCTTTTGTCCGATCTCCAAAATCCCTGACCTTTCTGGCCAGATACATCGTTGATTCTCCATACAGTTCGCCTTGAGAATAACTTTTCAGAAGAGTAAAGTATTGTTTAGCAGGACTTTTCGCTTCGTTCCCGTCCTGAATAAATTGGTCCGGTTTTCTGAACCCTATAGATTTATGGAGTAACTCGCCATCTTTTGATAAGAACAAGAAACTCGGAAAGACAGTTAAACCCGAACTTAAAGCAAATTGTTTTGCAACAGACCGCCAGGATTTCACCTGATCATTGTCATTTAAGGTGGAATCGAATTGCAGTTTGACATTTATAAAGTTTTGATTATAAAATCTGGCGACTGCCTCATTGATAAACACCTCAGAGTCCATTTCTTTACACGGACCACACCAAGTAGCAAAGCAATCAATAAAAATTGGCTTATTTTCATTACCCGCTTTTTGTTTAACCTCTTCCCAGGAAAGATCGTTTACAAAATGAATTTTTGTTTGTGCCTTTAAGCATGAGATGCCAGCCAAAAGACTAATGATTAAAAGTTTAAATTTCATGATTTAATTAGTTATGGTTTCATATTTGTAGTTTCAGTCTCAAAGCGATCGTCTACTTGCTTTAAACTAGCGTCTCGGCCTCTGGTCATCCATTGTGCAGGCTTCTCATTCATTAAATAGTAGTCAAAAAACTGTTTGCATCTCTTGGTAAAATCTATAGCAGCTCTGCCGCCAACCTGATGCCGTTCCCCATCGTACTGCAACAGCCAAGATGGCTTTCCTAACCTCCTCAAAGCGACAAAGAAATTAACACCTTGATCAAACAGTACCGTCTCATCGTCAAGATTATTCATCATCAAAATCGGAGTAGTTACCTTGTCTGCGTTAAATACAGGTGAATTCTGTAAGTAGCCTTCTCTGTTAGACCATAATGTACCCGGAATATATTGTTGCCCTCTTTCATTGGTCCATGGAATTCCAGACGGCTTTGGGACAAACCCCCATGTACTTATGTTTGAAAATCCTGCCGATGATATAGCAGCGGCGAATTTATCCGTTAAAGTGACTACTGCATTGGTTTCATATCCACCAAAACTATGTCCATTCAGTCCAAGCCGGCTGGAGTCTACGTAAGGCAGTTTACTAAGAAAATCCGCACCAGATGCCAGTGTATTATAAGCCCGCAACCCAGCACCCCCCTCTGAATAAACAATATCAGGCACGCAGATTAGATAACCGTTACTTACATAAGTAGGAATGTCTATAGTAGATGCCACCCAATCTGGCTTCAAAAATGTATTAAGCTCCTGAGATCGATAATTATAATAAATGAATACTACAGGATATTTTTTTGAGGGGTCAAAGTCCTCTGGCTTATAAAGAATTGCCTTGGTTTCAATTCCGTTATAGGTTTTCCAGGATATCAATTCAGAGGACAACCAGTTGTATTGCCTCTGAGGCTGGTAATCTGTAACTTTATAAAAAGTTTTTAGATCCCGTGAACTAACTATATTCGGATAATCCCCTGCAGACATCATCCTGGCAACATAAACGTTCGCTTTCTTTGCTTTCTTCAGCAATAACGGGCCCAATCCCTGGTCGGATGTAGTAACTGGCATCATACATAATTCCTTCAGGCTATTAGGCTTATCTAAAACAATGGAAAAGAAGCCATTGTCCATGTTTTTTCTATTTTGGGCAGTTAGTATTAGTTCTTTTATAGGATTCAGGTACGTTAAACTAACATCCTGTATTTCCCTTGCAAATCGAAATGAAATATTATATTGCCTACCTATGCCGCCTGTTAAACAAACTGGCGGCTTTATCCCCTTAGGGTCCAATTTCCAAATATCAAATCGGTCATAAACTAAAATAGCTTTATCATCTGACAACCAGCCTCCAATCGCACCGCCCCCATAAGTTTCATCTTTTGTATTCAATCGACCATTCAAAGCATACGGTATACCACTCGATATCAGCAACTCCTTTCCAGACTTAGTATCAAGAGAATAATACCCCGCTCTTATAGCATCAAAGAAAACTACAAATTTACCTCCAGGTGAAATAGTGATTGTACCATTTGGTGCAATGAAGCTTCCAATCCCTTTTATAGTTAGTTCGCGTTTTCCGGTAACAGTTGAAACAAGAGAAATTTGTGGTTCTGCTTCCGGTTTCCAAAAATTTTCACCGTTGTCAACAGGATCACGGATAAGTACAAATCGATCTAATTTTCCTACCTGTAAAATTTCCTCCCGGTCATTCGCATCTAATTTGGTAACGTTTCCGTTTGAAAGATTGACAACTGAAGTATAGACTTTACGTCGCCCATCACGAATATTTGCCAACTGCAATGACTGCAGGGTCCAATCTTTATAGCTCCAAATATCTACAGGCGCTTTTTCTTCGGATTTATCAGGCTCTTTTATAATTGGCAGATACTGAAAAAAGAGTTTTGAAGCACTTTTATCAAAATAGAAATTTTCGCTTATAGCATATTCTTCCGCCCGAGCCATAGGTTTTAGCAGACCTGATGCTAACGAAAAAGTCCAGATTGATTTGACTTCGCTCTGTTTACTTCCCAAAAAAGCCAGGATTTTCTCATCCTCAGATAAGATAAATCTATTCAATTCACGACCAGACCAGATTTCCTTATAAACATTGTGCTTGAGGTCAAACAGGAGCAACTCCTGGCTTTCTGCATTTGTCCGTATTAAAAAACATAAACTCCCTGTCTGGCTAAATTCCCAACGAACAACATTGTCAAAGCTTTTGCTCCATGTAGAATTAATATCCTGAAGAACTAAACGCTTACGATCATCATCTAACTGGTATCCTAATATTGGACGACTACCATTAGATACAGAGAACGACCTAATATTTTGAATAAACTTTTCCGTCTTTGTGTTTAGGTTCAAAATATACAATCTGTCTTTAATCATATAGAAAGCGAATCTGCTGTCTTCCGATAAGACTAGTTGGCTCCCGTCTAAAATATCTTTTCTCCATGAAGAATTCAGATCAACAATGGAAACCTTGTTGTCAGTAGAACCAAAAGTTGCAAAACGTCCGTCAGAGGAAATCTGGGGGGTGTACAGATCATGCCATGTACGATAAACTGAGCTGGTAATTTTAGGCTTTCTCACTGGCTCCTGTGCAATAGAAGAGTGAAAAAGCAAGGTAGTTAAGCAAAATATTTGAAAAATTTCACGCATAAAAACGTTATTATGGTCACCATTTACAGGTGACCAGTTTACAAATAGCAAGGTTAAACAGTTAGTAACCCGGATTCTGAGGTTTTAAATTTGGATCTCTCTGCATGTCAATCGTTGGAATCGGGTAAAGACGATCTGTAGGTTCCCAGCGACCGCCTTTTTCTACTGAAATAGCCGACATTATAACATCCGCCCGATCGGTTCGGTTGATGTCTAACCATCTATGGCCTGCTTCAGTAAAAAATTCTACACGCCTTTCTTTCTCAACTGCCAGCAACGCATTTTCCTTAGACAATGGCATTGCCAGATCCGGAAGCGGATTAGGTAGAGTATTTGCTTTTGATCTTGCCCTCCTTCGAATTGTATTTATATCTTGAATACCTTCTTCAATCCTGTCAGACTGAATTAATGCCTCAGCTCTGATCAGGTATTGTTCGGAAAGTCTCAAAACCATTGAATATTCTACCAGATCACCATCCAGGACTTTATACTTATAAGCATAATGATAATCTACGCGAGGAGACGCTTCTGTGTTCGTGAAAGTCCCGATCCATTTCGTCTTCCTGTCATCACCAGCCTCAAAGGCATTAAACAGAAAATCACTTATGGTAAAGGGTCTGTCAAAATTGGGAACTCCTTGTAAAATATACCTTCTAGCCTCAACAGTATTTTGTCCTTGATCAATAGGCTGCAATTGCCAAATTGCCTCTTTGCTATTAGATTTAAAAACATTATCCAATTCTTCTTCCAAGGAATACAAGTCAGTGTAGCCAATCACCGCATCCGACTCTTCAATAGCTTTGTTCCAGTTCTTGGTAAACAAATAAACTCTGGCCAATAACGCAGATGCAGCCCATTTGTTCGGCCTCAAACGCTGTTCTGATTTTGATAAAGCATCACCAGCCACATATTTTTCAGACAACGTACTTTTTGCAGCATCTAGGTCTTCAATGATCAGCTTGTAAACTAAGTCTTTGTGAGTTCTCGATGCAACACTGTTGGTTTTATAATCAGTAGTCGTTAACAACGGGACATCACCAAATAAGTTAACAAGGTAGAAGTAACAATAGCCTCTTAAAAACCGTGCTTCAGCGATCAACCTTGCTTTGAGATCTGATCGCAGTTTATCTGATTGAGTCAATCCTTCAATTGCGCTATTACATCTATAAATGAAATTATAGTAGTCAGACCAAAGATTGCTATTATTGCTGCTTAGTGAATTGGTATAAAAGGACAGCTTTAAAGCATCATCCTGATTGTTCAGCTTTAATTCATCAGAAGATAATCCCGTATAATAAGATACGTGATCACCATACGATGCCATATCCATATATATACCAGTTAATATAGCCGCAGCTGTGGAATTATCGTTAAATGCAGAAGCGCGCATCAGTTTCTCCTGTGGAGCCTCAATTTCAACAAGTTTCTTACATCCTGTCATAGGAAAAATGAGGATGACAACCCCTATATAAATGAGCTTTCGAATATTAATATTTTCCATATCTTATTTATTAAAATTGTGCTTGAATTCCCAATGTGATAATTTTTAATGGGGGTAAGCCCAAACCTTGCGTTTCAGGATCTAATCCTTTATAATTAGATATTGTCCATAGATTTTGGCCCTGCAAAAAACATTTTAAATTTTGTATCACCCTTGATTTGAAAAGCTGAGCAATATTATAGGTAACATTTAAATTTTTAAGTCTTATAAAAGAAGCATCCGAATAACTTTGATCGCTTTCTAAACTGGCTTTACTTGTTGAGTCGTAGAAGTCAAAACTCGCTGCATAACGTTGAATAGTTGTTTTATCACCCGCCTTTTGCCATCTGTTTAAAACAGTTGTGAGTTGGTTATTTGTGATGAAACCAGGGGGGAGAGGGCTATTATATAAATAATTCTTTCCTATCTGTTTCACAAACTGGAAAGTAAAATCTATAGTGATACCTTTAAAACTGACACTATTTGAAATACCTCCAAAATACTTTGGCTGAAGATCGATATAGCTTATTCGGTCATCACCAGTTAAATCACTACTAAAAACTGCTTTACCATCTTTATTCGCAAATCGGTACTTTCCTGTCTCTGGATCTGCATCGATAAAATGATATGTAGCAATCCGCGATATTGGCTTGCCTATAACTTGTAAATACAAAGGCGAGGTTTCAATACCTGGAAATTTGATGAGCTTATTTCTGTTAAGGCTCAGGTTTATCGAAGTATTCCATTTAAAGTTTGTGAGCTGTAAGTTGGTACTGTTCAACGTAAATTCAAATCCACTATTTTGAATCAATGCGTCCTGATTAATTACAGGACTACCTGGCCCAACGAAGGAAGGAAAATTATAGCCAACTAGCTGATTTGATGTCCGGTTTCTATAATAAGCTCCCTGCAAAAATAGTCTGTCTTTAAAAAAACCAGTCTCAAGTGCCAACTCAAGTTTTTTTACAGTTTCCCAGGCATAATATGGGTTTACAATGCCACTGATATTTTTCAAGCCTTTTGCTCCTTGATAAGTAAGGTAGGTATAGACATACAACTCCATATATCCATAATCAGGAACACCATCATTCCCAGTGGTGCCATAACTGCCACGTAATTTTCCAAAGCTTAAGAAGCCTAGGTTTTTCTTTATCCAATTGTAATTTGAAAATATTAAGGCTGTGCCAACTGATGCAAAATTCCCAAATTGATTACCTGGACCAAAGCGACTGCTACCGTCTCTACGTGCAGAAATATTTAATAAATACGTTTCATCAAAATTTATGTTAGCCCTTCCAAAAACTGCAGCATATTTGTACTTGCCACTTGCCTCACTGGCTCCTACACTCGTACCAAAGCTAATATGTTTTATCTGAACATCATTATCGAATCCCCTAACTTCCAGACCTTGATTTTCCGTGAAATTTTGCTGAACTGAGCCACCAATAATTGTATTCAACGTAAGTTTACCTAATACTTTCACAAAAGTCATTTGAGGCTCGACGTTTATTGATCTGCTAAATGTATTCTGGAATTTTGCAACTCTGTTCATTGGATTATTCCATGACGCAGGGTTTTGGGCAGCAAAAGGAATTCCTTGATAAGACTTTCCATTTAATTGATTATAACCAGTATTAATTCTCAGATCAAGACCATTAAGTAACTTATAGCCTATATCCAGGTTTGCTGTAAGGTTGATGTTATTGAATTCATACTGCTTATAAATTTCTTGAAGCGGATTGTTAAAACCTGTCTGCCAATTCAGTTGTCCTAATCCATCATAAAGTGGTGGAGCTACTGGTGAAAGTATCAAGGCATAGTTTGTAAAGTCGTATCCCGGAAGGGTATTTTTGTCGGCAAGAAAGCTAGATTTAAAGTCCAACTTTAATTTTTGATTTGTCGATATTCCTGTCAGACCAAAATGCACCCCCCCTTTGCTGTTAGAAAAATCTCCAGGAGATACTGAAGTTTCTTTATAGTAATTCCCACTCACCAAATACTGGATATTCTCTGTACCTCCAGAAGCTGAGACCTGAGCATTGTTGTATTTTGCCGTACCGCCAATAAGTTCTTTTTGCCAGTCAGTATATCTGGTAGTGTCCCATTGAACCAAGTCTCTTGCAGGAGGAAAAACCGCCGGATCTCTCCAATCCAAACCCTCATTCCTATATGCCTCATAACGCATATCCAGGTACTGACGCCGATTTAGTAATTCGATCTTGCTCGTTACCCTTCCCAGGCCAGATGATGCGTTAAAATTGATCCTCGATGGCCCCGCTTTCCCTCTTTTTGTAGTTATTATTATGACACCATTACTACCCCTGCTTCCATAAATCGAAGTAGCATCTCCATCTCTTAAAATAGAAATACTTTCGATATCACTAGGATTTAAAAAACTAAATGCGGAAGCTGTACCTTCTTTTACAGAACCGATTGAAGGTAGACTTGAGGGTCCCCCAGGAACGTTTGGATCAATTGGAATACCATCTAAGATATAAAGAGGTTCATTTGGATTACTTGGTAAACTTTCTGACCCTGCGTTAAATCTATTACCATTCCGACCTCTCAGCTGCACCTTTAATCCAGCACCTGGAATACCGCTAGTTTGCGAGATTGTAAGACCTGGTACTCGACCCTGTAGCGCCAACAATGGGTTATTCACTGGCTGCTTTGTTATATCCTCCGCTCTTATTGTAGTAACACTGCCTGTATTCAATCTTTGACTGGTGGTGCCATAAGCAATCACTTGCACTTCGTCCAGCTTCGAATTACTCAATTCCAGTACAACATCCCCTATTTCTTTTGCAGCATCAATTTCCTTATTCACATACCCTATAAAGGAAATTACCAGCACGGCATCTTCCTCAACCTTCTCCAAATAGAACTCGCCCTTTCCATTCGTACTAACACTTTTTCCAGTGCCTTTTACCTTCACCGTCGCTCCTGACAATGGGTTCCCCTCCTGATCAACCACCCTGCCATGCACATCAATAGCAACCCAGCGATCAGCCAGACGCTCCAGAAAGGTGGGCGCTTTCTCATTAATTACAATGGTTTTATCTGTTATGGTATAAGTTAGATTTTGATTTTTCAGGATTTTATCCAGTGCGTCTTCCAATGGGCTATCGGTTATGTTAATTGTAACCTTTTTTGCATCAGACATCACTTTATCTCTGTAAAGAATATCATATCCGGTTTGTTGCCTTATTTTTCTAAGCACAAGTTTCAGCGGAACATCCTTTTCATACAAAGTCACTTTTTGTCCAAATGAAGCTGCGCTAACCTGCAACAAACATGTGGTAAGTATAATTATGACGAGCTTCATAATTAAAAGTATTTTGGGCGGCAGCCACAGGCGTAGCATGCCTTGGTTAAAAGCATATATTTTCATACTTTCGTTTAGTTTGGGTTAATACATTAAACTGATCGCAAATTTGTTTTTTAGGGTTAACTCAGATATAAGCCATGGAGGTGCTGTCAACACTTCCGTGGTTTGCTTCTTATAAACCCATCGCTTTTAACTCTCCTGTCGTAATTGTCTTCTCATTCTTGGGTTTGGTTTGGTTTTTAGTTGATCTGTTAATTCAGGAGATGATTATTTGGTTACTATGATTGTTCTTTCTTCTATTTTAAAATGAACGCCACCGGCTTCTTCAAGTTTTTGAAGCAGGGTGCCCATGTTGGCAAAGCGCGATACGGAACCGCTTACTTTTTCCGTTTGCAAAGGGTCTTTAAAAATCACTTCCACATTGTACCAGCGTGCTACTTTGCGCATTACCGATCCCATTTCTTCACTGTTAAAGCTGAACTTACCGTTTTTCCAGAGGATGGCGTCTTGGGCGTCGACTTGAGTAATATCCAGGTCTTTTCCAATTAAAGTGGCTTGTTGATTTGGTTTGAGGATTACGTCATCTCGAACCGCAGGGAGAGATCTCTTGTTTTTGCTATTCAAGGGATCTCTCCTATCGTCGAGATGACGGGAGGAAACAGATTCTACAGAAACGCGTACAGAGCCTTCTAATAATGTGGTTTTAGCAATGCCTTCATCCGGGTAACTGCTGATATTAAAGTGTGTACCCAGTACTTCTACTTCCTGGTCGGTACTGCTAACAATAAATGGGTGTGCTTTATCTTTTGCTACCTCAAAGTAGGCTTCGCCACTTAGTTCAACTTTTCGGTTACCTAATGCTTGAAAAGTTGATGGGAATTTGAGAGATGAAGCAGCGTTTAGCCATACTTTGGTGCCATCCGGCAATGTGATTTGGTATTGCC
>NZ_CAMLHF010000027.1 GCF_946479715.1 uncultured Pedobacter sp.
ACAAGTCTTTACCGACCTGATGGAACACTTGCAGGTTTTACAGAATCAAAAAGAAACCCTGTAGCTTTTGCCTTGTTAGATAAGAATATCGACAACGACTATCTGGCCCAGTTTAATACCCAGGCTAAGTATAAGATTTATAAAGATTTGAGCATTACTACCATGTTCAATGCCCAGCTTGATAACCAAAACAGCAGAAATGTAACTCCGGCTATTATAAACAACGCTGCATTTTCTACAGGAACAGGATCAACAGAAAGAAAGGTTTATTGGGAAAGTCAGACTTATATGAACTATAACAAAACCTTTGGCAAAGATCATACGGTAACCGGTGTAGCTGGTTTTACTGCTGATAGAAGACGCAGAGATGAGTACAGAATCAGGGTAGAGGAGTTGTTAAGTGACGATATCTTTACTTCAAATGTGGGGATAATTGACCCAACAAATACAGGAACATTTGCTACTGCAAATTCAAATGTATCGTTGCTGGCAAGGGGTTCATACAGCTATAAAGGAAGATATATTGTTCAGGGAACTATTCGTAGAGATGGATCTTCAAGATTTGGAGAAAACAACAAATGGGGAAATTTCATATCTATGTCGGCCGCATGGCGATTCTCTGACGAAAAATTTATGGATTGGAGCAAAAGCTTTCTTGATGATGCAAAGTTAAGATATAGCTATGGTTCCGCAGGAAATGATGCAATCGGTGATTATCAATCGTACACTACTATAAACTTTGGCGGCAACTATTACAACGGATTAAGCGGTGCAGCTGAGAATGTGGTTTTAGGGAACTCACTTATTCAATGGGAGACTGCTACGTCAGCAAATTACGGGATAGATCTTACCATGATCAAAGGAAGATTGACTTTTACGGCAGAGTATTATAACAAAACCACTAAAGATTTGCTTTATCAAAGTGAGCTGGCTAAAGAAACAGGAAAAACTCAGGTTGCGGTAAATTTAGGGAACATAGAAAATACCGGTTTAGAGTTTACCGTTGTGGGTACGCCAATTAAAACAGAGAAATTTGGCTGGGATGTAAATGCAAACATCACCTTCCCGAAAGCAAGAGTGAAAAAACTGGCCGATGGTACAGCATTTTTATCGGGGAACAAATGGCTGATACAGGAAGGTGGTAAAATTGGCGACTTCTTTATTTTTAAAAACCTTGGTGTTTACCAATACGATGTATCAAATGCATATACTCCAGAGGGTAAAAGACTTACTCCTATAAACGTAGTGGTTAGTGAAGACGGAAACACAGTGACCAGTTTTGGAGGATACACATTAGACGGACAACCATACACCGGCACTGTTAAAAGCAAATACTATAACAATGTAAAACTGCAGGGTGGCGATACTGAATGGCTTGATGCCAATAATGATGGAAATATTGATGACAACGATAAGATCATAGCCGGAAATGGTTTGCCAACCTATTATTTCGGACTAAGCAATACCTTCAGATATAAGAGGTTTTCATTGAGCTTCTTATTTAATGGCCAGTTCGGTAATAAAATCTATAACAGGGTAGCTGCTGATCAGAACAGATTTAACTCTACTTATTCTCCACCAACACCAGATGCCGCACTCACCTCATGGTATAAACAAGGTGATGTAACCAAGTATCCTTTGGCATCACGCAAGGATACAAGAGGAAACATGCGTTATGAACAAAACAGCCTTTATCTGGAAGATGGTGCATTTATCAGGTTAAGCAGTGCCAGATTGGCTTTTACGCTTGATCCTAAAATAGCTGCAAAGGCTAAAATGAAATCGGCAACAGTTTATGTTTTTGGACAGAACCTTTTAACCTGGACAAATTACAGTCTGTTCGATCCGGAGTTCAGTACCTCAAATCAGCTACAACCGGGTAACGATTCTGGTCGATACCCTAAAATAAGAGAGTTCGGTTTGGGCGTTAACCTTACATTTTAAAATCAGAAATCATGAAGAAAATATTATATATAAGCGCGGTTTTTAGTGTTGTTCTTTTCTTAGGTAGCTGCAAAAAGTTCCTAACCGAAGAACCATTAACGCAGGTGTCTGCTAAGAATTATTTTAAGTCGTTAAAAGATGTAAATGCTGCAATGGCCGGTGTTTACGGATCCTTTCAGCAGGTAATGACAGGTACAGGGGCAAATTTTAGTGGTAAGTACCATTATTGGGGAGAGGCCCGCTCAGATAATTTTGATTTGCACCCTGGTTATAACAACATTACTATGCAGGAACTTTCATTAAACAACCTTACCTCGGGAAATGCACAATCGTCGTGGGCCGAGTTGTACAGAACTATTGGAAGAGCTAATACCGCAATTAAATACATTCCACAAGCGGCCTCTTTGGATAATCAGATCACTCCGATGATCAGAGATAAGAATTTGGCAGAATGTTATGCAATGAGAGCAATGTGCTATTTCTATATCATCAGACTTTGGGGTGATGCGCCAATATGGACTGAACCATATGAGGATTTCACTCAGGAAGATGAAAGGCCAAGGGAGTCTAAAGATAAGATCATGAAAGAAATCATTCTTGCTGATCTGGAAAAGGCATATTCGTTAACACAGAAACTTCAAACGCCTAATGTATGGTTAATTGGAGAAGCAGGTATAGCTGCAATTGCCGCAGATGTTTACATGTGGAATGCGGGTGCAAATAGCCAGCCGCAGGATTATGAGAATGCAAAAACATGGATCAAGAGGGTTTTTGCTGCAAAAGCACCTTCGGGCAAAGTATATGGTGGAAATGAAATCACAGATCTTGAGAGCCAGGCAGATTGGAAACCGAAGTTGTTTCTTGATCCTACGGGGTCTAAAGAGGCGATCTGGAGTATCTACTGGGATAATGTAAATAATGGCTGTGCATGTATTCCTGTTTCAATTGGAGAGTCTAATACTACCATCCGACTAGATTCTGTAATTCACAACGATTGGAAATTAAATAAAGCTGATACCAGGGTAACCAAAACACTTGATACTTTGAAAACGCTTGCGCATTTCGACAGGCTGCTTAAATATTATGATGTTCCTGGTTCTGGGTTCCCGGGAGGTGGCAAGCCTGCCAAAGAATACAATGTTTACCTGGTGATGTACCGTTTAGGTGATGTTTACCTTTCTTATGCTGAAGCACTAAATAAAACAGGCGACCGTGCAGGTGCTTTAAAATACCTGAATTTTATTAGGGTGCGTGCGGGTTTGGCCGCGCTGGCTGCTGATGATCCTTCGGTTGCTAATGAAACTGCGATGGAAGATACCATCCTTCAGGAAAGAAGATATGAGCTTTTTGGAGAGGGTAAAAGATGGTTTGACCTGGTTCGTACAAACCATGTGAACAAAATAATGGATCCTGTAATTAACAGAAGGCTAACCAGGCTGCAAGGTGGAATACCTGCTACCGGTGGCTTCGGACCGTTAAAAGAAAAGCTATTGTGGCCAATAAACCGCTTTGTTCTGGAAGATAACAGGCAATTAGTTCAAAATCCAACTTACAATTAATGATCAGGAAAATGAAGAATTTATTTAGAAACATATTAACGGTAGCCACTATTGCTACTTTAATTTCCGGATGTTCTCTTGCAGGTCTGGACTTGCAGGAAAACTACGATAGGGTTCCGCATACTGTAGACCCAAAGATCTATAAAAGCACATGGCAGTACCTAAAGGATAGATCCAGAGGAACCAATAGCGAGGCAAGGATATTTGACAGGATGATGGAAGCTATTGAGTATTCCGAAATAGATACAAACGAGTACAAAAAACCTAACCGAACATTTATACTACTAAATAACGGAGCTGTTACCGGTGCAAACTTTTGGGGTACTTATAAAATAAATGGCAAGGTTGCCACCAAGTGGGATGATTATCCTAAAGAGTTCGTGAAAAATTACCTTTTGTACCTTATAGTTGAGGGACAGCATGATCATTTTACTATTCCCGCACTTCAAACAATAGAAGGTAGTACACTGGCACCTAAAGGTTACTGGAATCAGTTACCGGCAGGTATTACTTCAACCAGTGTTTTTATACCTAACCCTAATTCTATTATGACCATTAAGGTGCTTAATTCATCTCCATCCAATACCTCAGATTATCCAATTGTATTGAATGAGATATTGAATGTTAGAACCAGTAGTATACAAGCTACAAATGGCTCTGTGCATGTAATTGGGGGAGTATTAACCACAAGTATTCCTGAGTAGTTCTTAAAGACCGATTATACCTATAAATTATATTGATAAAAGTGAAAAAATACAGACTGATACTTTTTTTAGGATTGCTGATTTGCAACCAATACTTATTTGCACAACAAAAACAACGTTTAACTGGAAACTGGGAATATTTAAAAGGCGACCTGGGAGGCGTTTGGGAGGCAGTAAGGCCTGTTAAGGAAGGCAATCCGGAAAGTGTTCCGTTTTGGCAAAAGGTTACGCTACCACATTGCTTTAATGCTACTGATGCGGTAGATCCTGATGTGAATTACTATCAGGGGCCAGGTTGGTATCGTACGCAGCTAACAATTGCGAACCCGTACCAAAAGGGGAGAACTTTGCTTCACTTTGAGGGAGCCGGACAAAAAACGCAGGTTTACATCTACAACAAAAAGGTAGGTGAGCATGTTGGCGGCTACGATGAATTCACTATTGATATAACCGATGAGGTGGAGGCCTTCAAAAAAAATGAAGTCTTTCAAAAGGAATTTAAAGGTAAAATTCCTGTAGAAATACGCTGCGACAATTCAAGGGATCTGGAAATGATCCCTTCAAGCCTATCCGATTTTAATGTATATGGTGGTTTGTACCGCTATGTAAACCTGGTTTATACCCCACAAGTATCTTTAGATAAGGTATTTGCTAATGCAAGTGTTGATGCAAAAGGTAATGCTGGTAAATTAACTTTAGCGGCCAGGTTATTAAATCCGGATGGGATTGATACGATTTCTGTAAAGATTGACCTTAAAGATCCGCAGGGCAATGTAATCTCGAGCTGGAAAAAGGAGATCAAGGCTTTTACAGGCGATAAGATGCTTTGGGATACTGTGGTTAAAAATCCAAAGCTCTGGTCTACCGATCAACCCAACCTCTACACCATTGAAACTACAGTGAGCGCTAAGAATGATATAAGTGTTCACCAGGAAAAGATCGGCTTCAGAAATTTCGAATTCGTAAAAAAAGGCCCCTTTATGCTTAATGGTAAAAGATTGCTGTTAAGAGGAACACACCGGCACGAGGATCATGCTGGTGTAGCACAGGCTATGACCGAGGACATGATAAAGCAGGAAATGTTGATGATGAAAGATATGGGGGTAAACTTTATCCGCCTTGGGCATTATCAGCAGTCGAGGATTGTGCTTGATCTGTGTGACAGCCTTGGAATATTGGTGTGGGAAGAGATTCCGTGGTGCCGTGGTGGTTTAGGCGGCGATACTTATAAAGATCAGGCACGTAGAATGCTTACCAATATGATTGAGCAGCATTATAATCATGCCTCAGTAATTATATGGGGGCTTGGCAACGAAAACGACTGGCCAGGCGATTTTAATGAATTTGATAAGGACAAGATCAGGGCTTTTATGAAAGAGTTAAACGACCTTTCGCATAAGCTTGACCCATCACGGAAAACGGCGATCAGAAGATGCGATTTCTGTAAAGACATTGTTGATGTTTATTCACCTTCTATATGGGCAGGCTGGTACCGTGGTATTTACACCGAGTATAAGGAAGCTTCCAGAAAGGAATTTGAAAGTGTAGATCAATTTTTACATCTAGAATGTAATGATAATAGTCACGCAGGCCGTCATTCTGAGAGTCCGGATAAAGCGTTAAGCTTGGTTAAAACTGGAGTAGGAGCAGATGAAAGAGAGGGCGATGCTTCATTATATGGAGGAAGTGCAAGGGTATCTAAGGATGGCGATTGGAGCGAAAGCTATATTGTGAACCTGATAGACTGGCATTTAAAAGAGCAGGAATCTATGCCTTGGTTAACAGGTACAGCGTACTGGCCATTTAAAGATTTTTCTACACCAATTCGTCCGGATAATCCGGTTCCTTATGTAAATCAAAAAGGGGTTGTAGAGAGAGACTTTACCAAAAAGGAATCTTATTATGTTTTTCAGGCCTATTGGACAAAAACGCCGATGGTACATATCTACGGACATTCATGGCCGGTAAGATGGGGAGATGCAGGAGAGGAAAAAATGGTTAAAGTATATTCTAATTGCGATGAAGCCGAGCTTTTTGTGAATGGTAAAAGTGTGGGAAAGAAAAAACGAAACATTAAAAGTTTCCCTGCGCTGGGTTTAAGGTGGATGGTGAAATTAAATGAAGGAACCAATAACTTTAAAGTAGTGGCCACTAAGGATGGTAAGACTGTGACAGATGAGATCAGTCAGCAATACCAAACTGCAAAATGGACTAAACCGGCCAAAATGGTATTAGAAAAAGTGTCAGAAAAAGAAGGGGTTGCAACAATTCAGGTAAAACTGACTGATGATAAAGGTATATTGTGTCTGGATGCAGCAAATTACATCACCTTTGGCTTAACAGGAGATGGAAGTCTGGTAGACAACCAGGGAACTTCCAGTGGATCAAGAAAAGTGCAGCTAAGTAACGGGCATGCAATTATTAGTGTAAAACTAAATGGCGGAAAAAGCGTAGTCAGTGTTAAGGCAACTGGAATACCTTCTGCATTTATAGAACTTTAAATGAGTATAATGAAATTAAAGCAGGCTTTATTATCAGGCGTTATCTTAATGAGTATTGGTGCAGAGGCACAAACAAATAACCTTAAACTGTGGTATAATAAACCGGCAAAGGCGTGGGAAGAGGCATTGCCTTTGGGCAATGGTAAAACCGGTGCAATGGTTTACGGTCGTGTAAACCGCGAGCGCATCCAGTTAAACGACAATACACTTTGGTCTGGTTTTCCAGATGCTGGCAACAACGCTAACGGACCGCAGGTTTTGCCTCAGGTTCGTAAAGCAATTTTTGAAGGCAACTACGATCAGGCTGCTCTACTTTGGAAAAAGATGCAGGGCCCATATTCAGCAAGGTACCTGCCATTAGGTGAACTTTACATTCTTGATAACCGTAAGGATAGTGTGACCACATCGTATAAAAGAGAACTGGATATCAATACCGCCATTTCTGCAGTAAATTATACCATCGATGGTGTAACTTACAAAAGAGAAGTTTTTACCAGCTATCCGGATAAAGCATTGCTGGTTAGGATAACCTCCAGCAAGCCCGGTGCTTTAAACTTTAAAGCCGGATTGGCAAGTAAGCTGCGGTTTAATGTGAATGGCGCAGATCAGAACGGGCTTATCCTTACAGGTAAGGCACCAAAATATGTAGCTAACAGAGATTACGATCCAAAACAAATAGAATACGATAAGCAATCAGGAGAGGGAATGAACTTTGAGATTCGTATTAAAGTTAAAAATGAGGGAGGTACCGTAAAAATCAATAACCAGCAGGTAGAGGTAGTTAATGCAAATGCAGTAACGATATACCTGTCAGAGGCCACCAGTTTTAATGGTTTTGATAAATCGCCCGGTTTAAATGGTAAGGATCCTGCCGTTGAAGCTAAAGGAAATCTGGATAAGGTTTATACCAAAGCATATAATGATTTAAAAGCTAAGCACGTTGCAGATTATCAGCAGCTGTTTAAAAGAGTTGGGTTTCAGCTAAAAGCAAATCAAGAGGCAGAACAACAACCTACAGATGAGCGTTTGCTGCAATATGCTAAAAACAAAAACGATCAGGGATTACAAACATTGTATTATCAGTTTGGCAGGTATTTAATGATTGCAGCATCCAGACCAGGTTCACGACCTTCCAATTTACAGGGAATATGGAATGATATGGTCCAACCGCCATGGGGCAGTAATTATACCACGAATATTAATACGGAGATGAATTACTGGCTGGCAGAAAACACAAATCTTTCTGAATGTCACGAGCCGTTGTTTAATTTTATGAAGGAGCTGGCGGTAAATGGAGCTAAAACAGCCAGGATTAACTATAATATAAACAAAGGATGGGTGGTACACCACAACTCTGATCTTTGGGCTAAGAGTTCCCCTCCGGGCGGTTACGATTCAGACCCCAAGGGGATGCCAAGATGGTCTGCATGGCCTATGAGTGGAGCCTGGTTTAGTACCCATTTATATGAGCATTATCAGTTTACGGGCGACAAAGTTTTCTTAAAAAATACGGCCTATCCATTAATGAAAGGAGCTGCCGAGTTTATGCTGCAGTGGCTGATTAAAGACCCTAACAGCAATTATTTAATCACAAACCCATCTACCTCTCCGGAAAATACTGTTAAAATAAAAGGTAAAGAATACCAGCTCTCTATGGCCTCAACCATGGATATGTCTATTCTGCGACAGCTTTTTACAGATATTATTGCAAGTTCAGAAGCTTTAAATGAGGATGCAGATTTTAGAGCAGAGTTGATCGCTGCGCGCGAGAAGCTTTATCCATTTCATATTGGTCAATATGGTCAGTTACAGGAATGGTTTCAGGACTGGGATGATCCCAAAGATACCCACCGTCACATCTCTCATTTGTTCAGTTTATATCCCGGGAATCAGATTTCTGTATTTGAAACACCTGAACTGGCAAGCGCTGCAAAACAATCTATGATATACAGAGGTGATGTAAGCACAGGATGGTCTATGGCCTGGAAAATAAACTGGTGGGCCAGGTTACAAGATGGCAATCATGCTTATAAAATACTGGAAGATGCTTTTGCCTATATAGACCCAACAAAAGAAAAGGAACAAATGAGCGGAGGTGGAACTTATCCTAATCTATTCGATGCACATCCTCCATTTCAGATTGATGGGAACTTTGGTGCAACGGCAGGCATGACCGAAATGCTTTTGCAAAGCCAGGATGGTATGTTAAGCTTATTACCCGCCTTACCAGATGCCTGGAAAGAGGGGAGCATAAAAGGAATTAAAGCCAGGGGCAATTTTGTTGTAAACCTGGACTGGAAGAACGGAAAGCTTGCACAAGCACTTATAAAATCAGAAATTGGTGGTAACTGCAGGCTAAGAACCCTGCAAAAAATAAAGGTGGTGGAAGCAGATGCAATGCCTGTAAACGGATCAAACCCAAATCCACTTACACAACTGCCGTACAAACCTCAATATAAAAACAATGCTAAATCTACTCTGCAATCTGTTCCAATGCAGCAAGGCTATGTAGTAGACTTTAAAACAGAAAAAGGAAAAACCTATAAAATTATTACCCTATAAAATTGCCTTCATGAACAAAATATTTAAATACCCAATATATCTGTTGCTCTTACTTTTAACAACTGATTTAGCTGCACAGGATATTAAATGGGAAGTAGTAGCTCCAGGTGTATGGAAAGGCAGTGTTGGGAGACCAGAAGCTTATAACTTATTAACCGCTTCAGGTGCTACACCATCTGCTGATGGACTAAAAAATATGGGTGATGCTCCATTCCCATTTGAAAAAAGTGAAATCACCGGAAAACTATCAGATGGTAAAACCTATCTGCGTTTTCCATTAGATAAAAAAGAGCAGCTTTATGGTTTTGGACTAAACTTCCAAACGGTACACCAGCGCGGTAAAATCCTTGAACTCCACGTAGATCATTATGGAGGTAAAGATAATGGACGCACCCATGCGCCAACGCCATTTTACGTTTCATCTAATGGATATGGCGTTTTTGTAAATTCAGCACGTTATTTAAAAGTATTTGCAGGTTCCTCTGTTAAAAGAGATGGAGCCAACGTGCCGGAAGCCAAAGATCGTAATACCGATAAAAGCTGGTCGGCCCGTCCTTATTCTGATGGTGTGGAGATCCTTGTGCCAGCTGAAGGTGTAGAGTTTTATGTATTTGCAGGCCCAAAACCATTAGATGCTGTTCGCAGATATAATTTGCTTAATGGAGGTGGAGTATTGCCTCCGCGCTGGGGTTTAGGTTTTACACAGCGTGTTAAAACCCTTTTTACTTCTAAGGATGTAGAAGACGAAGCCAAAGCGTTCCAGGATAAAGGCTTCCCGTTAGATTTTATCGGACTGGAACCGGGATGGCAAAGCAGAGCCTACCCATGCACATTTGAGTGGGATACCAGGCGTTATCCTGAACCTGCTGCTTTTGTAAAAGAGATGCTGGGCAGGGGCATCAGGCTTAACTTGTGGACTAACCCTTATGTGTCGCCAGAAGCATCAATTTATAAGGCTATTAAGCCCTACACTGCCGATCACACGGTTTGGGTAGGTGCAGTTCCAGATCTAACCATGCCTGAAGCCCGTGATATTTTCTTCGGACAGCTTAAAAAGAGCCAGGTAGACATTGGTATAAGTGGATATAAATTTGATGAGGTTGATGGTTATGACCATTATTTATGGCCTGATGTAACGATATTCCCATCAGGTAAAAGTGCAGAGCAGCTGCGCCAAACTTATGGTTTACTTATTCAGCGTTACAGCGCTGCCCTATATCACGAGCGTAACCAACGTACTTACGGATTGGTAAGGGCTTCTAATGGTGGCGGCAGTTCACTGCCTTACGTAATTTACAACGACTACTATAATCATGAAGATTTTATTACAGCCTTAATAAACAGCAGTTTTGCAGGGGTATTGTGGAGTCCTGAAGCGAGGGCATCTAAAACCGGAGAGGAGTGGTTGCGCCGTATGCAGTCTGTAGTTTTCTCGCCAATGGCAATGATCAATGCGTGGTCTAGCGGTACAAAACCCTGGTCGTACCCGGAAGTAGAACAGCAGGTAAAAGACATGGCAATTTTGCGTATGCAAATGATGCCTTACTGGTACAGCGAATTTGCGAAATACCACTTTCAAGGGATCCCTCCGTTTAGGGCAATGAATCTGGAGGAAGGCTATCAATCTGATGTTAAAAAAGAAGTAAAAAGTACCAATCTTGAAGATAATCCTTATGTAGAAGCAGTGAGTAAAGAGGTTAAAGATCAGTACATGGCAGGTGAGTATCTGTTAGTCGCTCCCATGTTTACCGGAAAACAAACACGCACAATAATACTTCCTAAAGGCAAATGGTTCGATTTCTATACCGGTAAATATGCGGGTGACGGAGAGGTGATCACTGTAACACCGGGATTAGATAAAATACCTGTATATGTTAAAGACGGTGGCATTATCCCAATGGGACCGGCATTAATGCATGCACCAAAACCTAATGAAAAAGTAAGTCTCGAAATCAGGTATTATGGTAGCAAGCCTGCAAAATATCAGCTTTATGATGATGACGGCGAGACCTTTAACTATGAAAAAGGAGCGTATAGTTTTAGAGAGATCAGTATTTCTAAAACGGCAGGTGGTAAATTGAAAACCAGCATATCTAAAGCTGAAAACGGAAAGCCAAATACTATTGATAAGGTTACATTTAAAGCAATGACCAATTAACAATAATGACTAGAAAACACATATTTACTTTTTTTACGGCCATTGTAGTAATGATGGTGCAGCAATCCTGTTCTTCTTTAAAAAAGACCTCTGTTAATGCATTAAAAAAACAGGTAATGGAGCAGGCCGACTGGGCTATGCAGCAACAACCAGTTACCGTTACAGCAGAAACTTCTTCAAGAAGTGCGGGTGGTAAGCACGACTTCTATTCGGAGGGTGACTACTGGTGGCCTGATCCTAAAGATGCAAATGCACCTTATATTCAAAAAGATGGAATGACCAATCCAGATAATTTTGTTGCCCATAGGTTGGCGATGATCAGGTTCAGCAAAATCATTGGAGCACTTGCATCTGCTTATAAAATAACCGGAGATGAGAAATATGTAAAGCAGGCAATGGTTCATTTAGAAGCCTGGTTTATAAATCCTGCTACTTTAATGAATGCAAACCTGCAATATGCACAGGCAATTAAAGGCAGGTTTACTGGTAGGGGGATAGGAATTATAGATACCATACAGCTATTAGAGGTTGCACAGGGAGTTTTTGTGATGCAAGAGGTATTAGATCCAAAGGTGTTGTCTGGAACCAAAAAATGGTTTACAGAATACCTTGGCTGGTTAATGAGCCATCCTTATGGCAAAGCAGAAATGAATGCCCAGAACAATCATGGAACCTGCTTTACCATGCAGGTGGCATCCTTTGCTAAACTTACCGGAGATGAAAAATTGCTTAATTTTTGCAGAGAAAGGTATAAAACGGTGTTGTTGCCAGATCAAATGGGGGTAGATGGAAGCTTTCCAAGAGAGCTGTCGAGAACAAAACCTTATGGCTATTCCATTTTTAATTTAGATGCCATGACTACGCTTTGCCAGATACTTTCTACTAAAGCCGACAATTTATGGGAGTTTAAAACTGCCGACGGCAAATCTATTGAGAAGGGGATTGGTTATCTTTATCCTTATCTGGCTGATAAGAGTAAGTGGACTTTAAAACCTGATGTGATGTATTGGGAAAACTGGCCGGTTGCACAGCCTGCTTTGATATTCGGGGCACAGGCATTTCATAAAACAGAGTGGTTAAACACCTGGTTAAAGCTGGAGCATGACCCAAAAGTAGAAGAAGTAATCAGAAACCTACCTGTAAGAAACCCTTTGATATGGCTAAACTAAACTATAAAAGCATTTCTTTATTTCTCTTACTTCTGCTGTGGTGTAGCACCGCACAGAGCCAGGTTTCGGGAGATGAGGATGTAAATATGTTTAATCAGGCGTTGCAAAGAGATCAGAAAGCCATAGATGCGGCAACGGCAGGATGGTGGCGTAAATCAATGAAAACGCATAATCAGCGCATTGCATGGTGGCGCGAGGCACGCTTTGGAATGTTCATCCATTGGGGGCTTTATTCAAACCCTGCGGGAGAGTGGAAAGGTAAAAAAGTAAACGGGTATTCGGAACATTTAATGCGGAAGGAAAAGATCACAAGGGCTGCATATCTTGATCTGGCTCATGAGTTTAACCCATTAAAATTCAATGCCGAAGAATGGATTTTGAAAGCAAAGAATGCTGGTGTGGGGTATTTTATCATTACCGCTAAACATCATGATGGCTTTGCAATGTACGACAGCAAGGTATCAGATTTCAATATCATGCAGCAAACCCCCTTTAAGCGAGATCCAATGGCAGAACTGGCAGCAGCAGCGAAAAAGCACAATATGAAGTTTGGATTTTACTATTCTCATGCTTTTGACTGGGAACATCCCGATGCACCCGGAAACGACTGGGAATATCAAAATCCAGGAGGTGATAAACTATTGGGTGGTGCAAACTGGTTCGATAGTCACCCGGAATGGCTTCCTAAAGCTGTGAAATATGTAAATCAAAAGGCCATTCCTCAAATAAAAGAGTTAATTAACAAGTATCATCCCGATATACTTTGGTTTGATACCCCACATAAACTACCGCTTTCAGAAAATCTGAGGATATTGGAAGCCATCCGCGAAACAGATCCGAATATCGTTGTTAACGGCAGACTTGCCAGAAGTAACTATGGCAGCTTTGGTGATTACCTAAACACTGGCGACAGGCCAGCTGAATTGCGCACGGTAGAGGGCGACTCAGAAGCAATTCCTACTACGAATGAGTCGTATGGTTACTCTAAACATGACAACAGCCATAAATCTCCCAAATTCTTTATACAACTTTTGGCAAATAGTGCTTCAAGGGGTGGTAACCTTTTAATGAATATTGGTCCAAAAGGGGATGGTAGTTTTGATGAAAAGGATACCAGGATTCTGGATGAAATAGGGGTATGGATGAAAACCAATTCAGCCAGTATTAAAGGTACAAAACGTTCAGCCCTGCCTATCCCTGCATGGGGTGTTATTACTCAAAAAGCTAACCTGCTTTATCTGCATGTTTTTAACTGGCCTGCCGATGGGAACCTACTTGTTGGTGGCTTAAAGAGCAATGTAACGAGTGCTTATCTTTTAGCAGATAATTCAAAAAAGAAATTGACAACCAAACGTTTAACGCCTGAAGATGTTGCAATCACTTTACCTCAAAAAACACCAGATGCTACTGATGCTGTTATTTTACTGGAAGTAAAAGGTAATGTACTTGCTGATACGGTAAGGCGCTTAACTAAAAACACAACTAACAGACTGCTGGCTTTTGATGCCCAGTTGCATGGTAAGAAATTTACTTTTGGCGATGGAAAAACAGATCGCTATTATGTAGATGGGTGGAAATTAAAGGACCAATACTTATCGTGGACATTAAAATCACTTCAAGCAGCAAAATATAAAGTAGTGGTCAAATATATTGCAGGCTCAACTTCTGGAGCTGCTTATGAAATCCAATTGGGAACTGCTAAAATTAACGCATCAGTAGTTCCTCCGGCCGATGGAATGGTAACTACCCAGGATGCAGGTGTTATTTCGGCACCGGCAGGTATACAAATGCTTACCATTAAACCAACACAAATTAAAGGAGCTGAACTAATGAAACTATTAGAGATACAGCTAATTTCTGTTCCATAAAACCTATAAAGCATTAACCAAATATGAATAAATATATTTCTACAGTACTTATTTTATCTGCATTTCAATTACCATCCTTTGCGCAAAAGATCAATGTCAAAAAGGCATTTGAGCAGGCATCACAACAAACAGAGTTGATGCTTAAAGAGGTAGATCAGGCAAAGACAGCTTCCGGTAAACCAGAATTGGTTTCGCCAAGAACTTTAGACCACGGTAATTTAAAACTGGTAGCCTCCAAAGACTGGACAAGTGGTTTTTTCCCGGGAGAATTATGGTTTTTGTACGAATATACCGGTAAAGAAAACTGGCTAATACAGGCAAAGAAATTCTCTGCAGACATAGAAAAGGAAAAGCAAAATGGTGTAACCCATGATATGGGTTTTAAAGTTTACTGCAGCATTGGGACGGGTTACAGGCTTACCAAAGACCCACACTATAAAGAAGTGATCATCGAATCTGCACAGACATTGAGTAAAAGATTTAACCCTAAAACAGGAGTAATCCGATCATGGGATCACAGTACCGATAAGTGGGTAAATCCGGTAATTATAGACAATATGATGAATCTGGAATTGCTTTTTGAAGCTACTACGCTTACAGGCGATTCATCATTCTATAAAATTGCGGTAAGCCATGCCAATACTACTATGAAAAATCATTTCCGTGCAGATTATAGTTCTTATCACGTAATCGATTATGACCCAAACACCGGGGCGGTTTTAAAAAAGAATACGCATCAGGGCTTTAGTCATGAATCAGCTTGGGCAAGAGGACAGGCATGGGCGCTTTATGGTTATACCATATGTTATCGCTATACCAAAGATCCTGCGTATTTAAATCAGGCAGAGCATGTTGCAGCCTTTATTCTTAATCACAAAAACATGCCAAAAGACTTGGTGCCTTATTGGGATTTTGATGCGCCTGGTATTCCTAATGAGCCTCGGGATGCATCTGCTGCAGCAGTAATTGCGTCTGGTCTTTATGAACTAACCGGATACAGCAGCAACAAGGACCTGTATAAAAGTAAGGCCGACCTGATGCTGCAGAGTTTAAGTACAAAATATATTTCACCGAAAGGAGAAAATAAGGGTTTTATTTTATTGCACAGCACAGGTTCAAAGCCATCAAACAGCGAAGTAGATGTGCCAATTTCTTATGCCGATTATTATTATCTCGAAGCACTTTTAAGATATAAAGCATTAAGTAAATAGGCCAATTAGGCTGAGTGATAAGCCAAAAGCAAAGAGCATTTGCCAGTTATTACTTCCTAATTTAGGTATCACTCAATTACATTTATCAAGAAACACAACATGCGTAAAGTACTATTTTCAATATCATTAGCGCTTCTCTTTCTGGTTCAAACCGGCTACAGTCAAAAACAATTGTCTAAAGATGAACGCATGAAATGGTGGCGAGAGGCTAAGTTTGGAATGTTCATTCACTGGGGTGTTTATGCGCAGTTTGCAGGGGTTTATAAAGGTCATGAGCAACGCAGGGGTGGGGCCGAATGGATCATGAACCGCTCTAAAATCCCGGTAGCTGAATATCAGGAAATGGCCAAGAGTTTTAACCCTGTAAAATACGATCCGGATGCCTGGGTAAAGATGGCCAAAGATGCAGGTATGAAATATATCATCATCACAGCAAAACATCATGATGGATTTGCCTTGTTTAACTCAAAAGCCAGCAAGTGGGACATAACTGATGCCACACCATACGGTAAAGATCTGTTAAAACCTTTAGCTGAAGCGTGTAAAAAGCAAGGAATGAAACTTGGCTTTTACTACTCGCAGGCTCAGGATTGGAATAACCCAGGAGGATCTGCAGCAAGAAAAGTAATGACAGAAGGCTGGCTAAATCCGGACTCAGCAAAGGTTGATGCCTATACTGAAGCCCATCATGGACATTGGGATCCTGCACAGGAAACCAAATCCTTTGCTCAGTATATTGATGAGGTATCGGTACCTCAGGTTAAAGAACTGATGACCAACTATGGCGATATAGCGGTACTTTGGTGGGATACGCCAACAAACATGACAGATGAAGCAGCGTTGAAATTACAGGATGCCTTAAAAACACAACCTCAGATTATTACCAATGACCGTTTAAAACGTCCTAATTTTCCAGGAGATACTAAAACCCCGGAACAAAAAATACCCAATCAGGCAGAGTTGGACGGAATGGATTGGGAAACCTGTATGACCATGAACGGTACCTGGGGCTTTAGAACTTCAGATAACAAATGGAAGTCGACAGAAACATTAATCAGAAATCTTGCTGATATTGCATCTAAAGGTGGCAACTATCTGTTAAATATTGGCCCTAAACCCGATGGAACATTTCCGCAGGAAAGTATAGACAGGTTAAAAGCCATTGGTGATTGGATGAAGGTAAATAGCGAAGCAATTTACGGGACCAAAGCCAGTCCGATACCACCAGTAGAATGGGGACGCTGCACCAGAAAAGAAACAGCCAAAGGTACTACACTTTATTTTTCTGTATTTAACTGGCCATCAGCTGGTAAACTGGTTATTCCTAATCTTAAAAATAAAGTGCTTTCAGCTACAATATTGGCCACAAAAGCTAAGTTGAAAACTACAACAGAAAACGGTGCTTTAACCATAACATTACCTTCGGCAGCACCAGATGCAATTGCAAGTGTAATAAGAGTTGAGTTTGAAGGACTGGTTGAAAATCAGATGCAGGCTAAACCTAAAGAGGCGATGAAAACAGGAGCATTAGATTAATTGTAATGAAGAAAACCATAGTTTTAGGACTGATTCTTTTTTTTGGGATTAACTCCTCTTTAATAGCAAAAGAATACAAGATACAATCGGCCAAAGATCTGGCAGTATTGAATTTAAAGCCCGGCGATAAGGTAATTATGCAAGCGGGGGAATGGAAAGATCAGCAACTGGTATTTAAAGGAACGGGCACAAAAAATAAGCCTATTACACTTATCAGCGCAAAACCAGGCGGCATTGTGTTAAGTGGAAATTCTACACTTAAAATTGATGGTACATGGCTGGTTGTTGATGGTCTTTCTTTTGCCAATGGATACATTGACAAGGGTGATGTAGTATTATTCTCGACCAAATCAACCTGGTGCAGGTTAACAAAGACTGCTATTGTTGAGTATAACAACCCCGATAAAACAGCTGATTACCGATGGATATCTATGAATGGTTTTAACAACAGGGTAGATCACTGCTTTATCAAAGGTAAAAGCCATCAGGGCGTTACCCTTACGGTATGGCTGTCGGACAAGCCTAATTACCACAGAATAGACCACAACTATTTTGGGGAACGACCTGAATTGGGAGGCAATGGTGGGGAGACTTTAAGGATAGGAAATAGCACCTGGTCGCTTCATGATTCAAAAACTACTATTGAAAACAACATATTTGAACATTGTGATGGAGAATTGGAAGCTGTATCTATAAAATCTTGCAAAAATATTATCCGCAACAACCTGTTTTACGAATGTAAAGCAACACTTACCTTGCGTCACGGCAATAACTCAGAAGTATACGGAAACTACTTTATAGGCAATAATAAACCAGGTACAGGCGGAATAAGGATAATTGCGGAAGGACATAACGTGCATGACAATTACCTGCAAGGTATTACCGGTAAAAGTGTTAGCGCAGCAATTTCTATTATGGCGGGCTTACCAAATCCAGAACTTAAAAGCCATTGGCAGGTTAAAAACGCAAGTATTATTAACAACCTGATCATTAATTCTGTTGAGCCTTTTTCTATAAGTGCTGGTTATAATCCAGGCAGATACTTGCCGCCGTTAAATACCATCTTCTCCAAAAATGTTATTGTAACCGATCATGAGCCTTTAAAATGGAATGACGATAAAGTTGAAATTGAATTTAAAGACAACCTGATTGCTGGTAATGGTACTTTTGGTAAGCTTCCAAGAGGCTTTACAGTTAAAGACATTAAGCTAAAAAAGGACCAAAATGGATTATACTTAAAGCCTGATGAACTAGCGCATGAACCTTTCTGGAAAACAGAAGCTATTGGCCCATCTTGGATAAAAGGTATGACCAAAGTATTTAAAATAGAGTAAAGGCAAAAATAACCGTTCTTTTCGGAGTCTGGAAACTTTTGCCCGCTTCGCTAAAAGGGCAAAAGTTCCTAGGTCTCCTCTAAGAAGGTGATTTTTTAGGAAAGCAGGGTGTACTAGCATAGTACAATTTAACTTGTTTAATTCTTACTTTACACTTCTTGCTTTTAACTGTGCTTTAAACAAAGAAGAAGGCTCTAAACCGGATTGGTTTAAACCTTCCCATTCTCCGCTTTCTTTACCTTCTAAACGACCTTTTAACTTTTTGCCTCGTAAACCTATTGCGTAGTTCTTTCCTGAAACCCATGGGTTTTGTACGGCTGCGCCTGATACCTGGCAGTTCCATAATACTTGAGTTACACCCGACCAACCATGTCCGCTGCCCCAATTGCCACGATCTTGTACGTTAATTTCTCCATCGGTATCTATATTGTCGTATAATGTTCCCGAAGCCCACCTATGGTGAGGTCCAATATCAGCATGTGTTTTTCTGGATTTGCAGTTGTAAAAAACGTTAGGTCCGTTAACGCGAGCTCCCGTTACATAATCATGGCGCCCTTCAGTAGTTTCCAGATTCTGGAAAAGGTTTTGCTGACCTTCATTATTAAAAGAATACCTTCTGCCACCTGTAATGATGGATTTTGCATCAAAGCACTTAGAATTGGTTACAGTTATGTTTTTAGCGCCTGATCTAAGGCTTACACAAGAGTTGCCAAAATAATAAGAACTCACATTCCTTACCCATCCATTTTCAATATGATCAAATTCAACTGCAACCCAGGCATGGTCTTCATCAGTATCACCCACAAATTCCGATTCAAAACGTATGTTTTCTATACCGTTTTCGGCTAATCTGCCTGCGTATTGATATTTGAATACTTCACCACCACCGTATTTTTTATCCATAGACATCACAATCGGGTTGTCCACAGAAATCTTATTTCCGTCAATGGCTGTTATTTGTCGCTCATAACTAAGGTTGTATTCTTGTGCTGTCCATTGTTTCGTGCCATCTCTGGCAATAATCTGATCCATCTTTAAATCATGAATCCATGCTTCGGTTCCAGGCCTGAAAACTATTATTCGATCGCCCTTTTTTAAGCCTTCTGATGATACTATATTGAAAGACTTTGCACCTGTAGGTACGTAATCGTCTGCAATTTTTATCCTGGTGTTTTTTACTTCTGTAACCTTTCCTTTTCCACCTACTTTAATTAAAGATCTTTGACCTTTTCCGGTTGCAATAAGCTTTGTGGCATCTCCCTCTCCACGTAAAACGATGCCACTTGTTTGTATAGAAATGGTTCCGGCAATAGAGTAGGTGCCCTTTTTTAGTAAGATGGCGCCTCGGTATCCGTCTTTATCAGGAGCTAGAGCCGCGACTTCATCTATCACCTGTTGAATTATTTTGCCAGCATCACCTTGAACAGGATTAAGCGTTTTGACTATTCTTATATTGGGTATTTCTATTAATCCATGATGATATCCAACATTACTGAAATCGGGGATGGTATTTCCTTTTTCATCAGGGATATAAGTAATGCTGCCATCCTTGTTTATGGTAAGGAATTTTGACTTCCAAAAAGCGTGGTCATTTTTAAAAGAAATAATAATGGGGTAGATAAACAGACAAGAGCTTATCAGAATAAGATAGAATGCGTTTAGTATGTTTTTGTTGCTGCTCATTTTTTAATATTGCTGGTGCTTATTGTTAATAGTACACATGCAATTGAGCAATAATTGAGGGTTTTTTACTCTGTGTACTTAGCACAATAATCAACCGAATTAGCATGTTGAAACAAAAAAGGCTCTGAACCATCCGGTTCAAAGCCTTTTAACTAAAAAATGGAACTCTAATGTTTTCCGTGTCCATGACCATTGCCATGACCGTTTCCGTGTCCTCTTCCACGATCACCTTTCCAGCCTCTGTCATTGCCTTTGTATTTTTTATACTTGTAAGAATCGTGTCTGTCATAACCTCTTTCTACATAACGTACCTGACGGCTGTAACGAACCGGTTGAGAATGATATGATCTGTATCTGGCATATCTTACCCTGTGGTCTCTATAATAGCGATATGGCTCAGGTGAGTTAATAACCACCTTATATCCATGGTATAAATCATAGTCTCTGTATCTTGGAGGTAAACCTGCAGAGAAAGTCCAGTTCCCATTGCTTAAGTAAATAAACTGTCTGGTAGGAACATAATAGTAACTTTCAATATCTGGCATATAATAATAATCGGCATGATCATAACCAGATGGCCCCCAGGCAGGCTGAGAACCGATGTTTACGCTAAGGCTAACCTGAGCCTTTGATTTGTTAGGCAAAAACCCGATTGCCGCAAATAATGTTAAAAATAGTAACTTTTTCATAACCAAATGTTTTAAGTGTGTGTTAAAAAATGGTAATAATAATTATTGTAAAGTAACGGTACCTATACTGGTATTCTGACCAGCTGTGACAGCAACATTAGGAATAGTAGTTTCTGCAAAACCCTCAACAGGTAATATTTTTACAGTATAGTTTCCTGTGGCTAACCCTCCAACAGTAAACATCCCTGTAGCATCTGTTACAGTTCCAACGGTATCAGTTCCGGCAATAACCAAAACTTCAGGGTGACTTGTTAATGGTAATACTACTCCAGAAATTAAACCAGATGTTGCAACGGTAACACCTCTGACAACAGGTTTAAGTATATATTTTCCATTTCCTGTTTCAACAATAGATTTAGCAGCATCAAAGTCAAGAAGCAGAGAATAAGTAACCCCTGGTACCAATTCAGGATTTTCTGTAAGTTTTACTTTCCATCCAGAGCTTTGTGCACTAGGCGTTTTTAAATCCTGTACCTGACCATCAACGACAATGGTGTTATTATCATAAAGTACAAGTCTGATCTCAGTGATTTCACCTGATGGCATCTCGCCAGAGGCAACTAAAATATCTGGTTTACTGGTTCCAATGCGGAAATCAAGGATATTGAATATTCCATGATCTACATCAAAGGTGTAAGGTTTACCACCCGAAAGCAGAATTACCTGTTTTACATTTAAATTGATAGCGTCAAAATCTCCCGGAGCATCAGTCATCCTGATCTCTACCTTAGTAGTGCCAGAAGCCTGACTGTCTTTTTTACAACCTATAAATGATGCTATTGCAATAACCAATACCATCAGGGTTGTGTAAATTGTTTTGTTTTTCATAGTAGTAGAGTTTTAAATTCTTCAATTAATAACTCAAAGCTCAATTCTGAACATGAAAACAACATGAAATTCAAAAAATAATTTAATTCTTTTCAAATTTCATCTGAATTTCATGTTAGCTAACAACCTTTGTTATAGATATTGAGTGGCGCAGATGAACATGAATATGTTTTAGGAGGGGTTGAAAGTTTGCCTCGAAAGAGGTAAACTTTCTTTATATTTACATGATGAGCATTTCAATATATTTACAAACAATGGTCAGACGCTTATTAACTGTAACAGTAGCCATCTGTTTACTTGTCTCGCCCGCATTATCAAATACTTTGGGAACCTCATCTCTGAAATCTTATTATCAGAAAAAGAAAGGTAAATCTGAACAGGCAGATCGTTCCAAAGGAGACAGGCAAAGACAAGAGGTTAAGGAAGTGCCAAAATCAAGAAAACAACCAAAACCTGAGGTTGTTAAGCCCAAGGGGAGGCCAGATGTTAAACCCATCAAAGTAAACCGCCCCAAAATTAAAAAGCACTAGCCTGTATGAGATTACTATCCCTTAGTATAATGATTTGCTTGCTAAGTATAAAAGTTAAGGCTCAAAAAGATACCGACTCTACCGAAACAAAGAAAACTACAGTGACTCTAGCCGCTTTATATAGCAATAATGTTAGTTATTATGGACAAACAACGGCCGAAAAGCTGCCTTATGTACTGGCAAATGCAACGGTAAGATTGCCTGTTGGACTATACTTTTCTGCGGGTACATATAAACTTTTAAATGTTGGATCAGGCGTTTCCGAAACAGATTTAGGAGTTGGTTATGATCATGATTTTAACGAAAGATTTACAGCCGGAATAGGTTATAGCCGATCATTCTACCCAAAAAGTTCTCCATTATTACAAGCATCTAATGAGAATAATCTGAATGTAACAGCGGATTATCATTGGCCATGGTTTAAGAGTTCTTTATCTGTTGATTATGCTTTTGGACAAGAAAGTGATGTGTTTGCAGGTTTAATAAATTCAAAACTAATAGAACTAGGTACGCTATTTAATAAGGAAGATCTCTTATCCATAGAACCTTCCATAGAAATAGTGGCGGGTACACAGCACTTTCTAAAAACGTATACAGAACAGAAGAACAAAAAGAACAAAGGTAATGGCAACAGCAACGGTAATGGCAACAGCAACGGTAATGGGAACGGAAATGGCAATACTACAATAACCACTACTTTGCCGGCAACAAATTTTGAACTTTTGTCGTACAATTTTAAAATACCATTGAGTTATAGTAGAGCTAGTTACATGGCTGAGGTTAGCTATCAGTTTTCTATTTTAGGTGCAAATGCCATTACTGAAGCTAAAAGGCAACAATCTTTTATTAGTCTTGGTTTTTATTATCAATTTTAATTGCATAAATGAAAGTACTCATAGTTGAAGATGAAAAAACACTTGCCTACGAAATGGAAACCTTTTTAAAGAAGGCATTTTACTTGTGCGACCTGGCACATACCGTAGCACAAGGATTAGAAAAAATTGAAATAAACAGTTACGACTTTATTCTGCTTGATCTTGGTTTGCCAGATGGCGATGGACTATCACTGCTGCCAAAAGCAAAAAAACACAATCCAGAAGCTGCATATATTATTTTAACTGCCCGGGGCAATTTGGAGGATAGGATAACAGGATTAGATCTTGGGGCTGATGATTACCTTGCCAAACCTTTTTCGTTGCTGGAACTCCAATCAAGAATGCAGGCAATTGCCCGTCGTAAGTTTAATGTTAAGGAAGAAGCAGTCCCGCTTGGAGAATTTAGCATTGATCTTCAAAAGCGCCTTGTTCAATACAAAGAAGAACAAATTGAACTGTCGCGTAAGGAATACGATTTGTTAAGCTACCTGTTTCTGCACAAAAACCGTGTTTTAACAAGAATGCAGCTAAGTGAGCACATCTGGGGTACTTTTGCTGACGATGACTATGACTCGAACTACATTGATGCACACATAAAAAACATCAGAAAAAAATTAAATTTATGGGGCCCTACTGAGTGGCTCGAGACAGTGCGCGGTGTGGGCTATAGAATAAAGAAATAAACGTGAAACTATCTGCAAAGCTCATTTACTTCATTACCGGATCTAAACTTGCAATAGTTCTGTTGTTTATACTTTCTATGCCTTTTTTGGTAGCAAGTATTGCTTCAGAATATACCAATTATTCATTAAGAGATCAGCAGAGGAAGGCGTTAGATAAAGTGCATAAAGCTGGTATAGACTATTACCTGCAGGGCGATGATAGCTATGGTAGTTATACCATGCTTAAAGAAGAATACGTTGCCATTGAGCCCGCTGCACCGGAGCTACTTATTGACACCATAAAAACAGTAGAACGTATTGTGGAGGGGGATACATTGAGTTACCGCGTACTTAACCATACTTTTAAGGCCAAAGACAAAAACTACCTGCTGGAGATAGGAAAAACTGTAGGTAGTATCAATCAATATAACAAGCCTTTGCAGCGCATAGCCTTATATGTTCTGATGGGGCTAATCGCGTTAACTATTGTAATAGACCTTATTTTTACCCGGGTATTGATAAGGCCGCTTGGCAAAATCATAGAAAGCAAACTGCTAAACCGAAAATTTCCTTTTAAAGATCAAAGTGAGCCTGTAAAAACCACCACCCAGGATTTTAAATATTTAGATGAGTCGCTCATAAGTTTGATGGATCAGATCAATGTTGACTTTGAAAAAGAGCGAGAGTTTACGGCGAATGCTTCGCATGAGCTAATGACACCGATAAGCATCCTCCAAAACAAGATGGAAAATCTGCTTGCTGATGACCAGATCACCGAAGATGTGGCAATGCGCATTGTGGGAATGATGAAAACGCTGGACCGGTTAAAGAAAATCTCTTCTTCATTGCTGTTCATTTCCAGAATTGAGAACGATCAGTTTGTAAAATTGGCATCTGTAAAACTTGCTGATTTACTGGAAGACATAAAAGAAGAGATTAGTCACAGGTTAGAAGATAAAGACCTTACTTTTATCATTGATATTAAAGATAAGGTTACCCTAAAAAATGTGAATCATGATCTTCTTTTTCAATTGTTTTACAACCTGATAAATAATGCAATTAAATACAATATTGAGGGGGGGAGCGTAACAGTTACTGATGCTGTTAACAAGCAGGGCGACTATCAGGTTTTCATTAAAGATACTGGTATTGGCATTGCCAGTGAAGATATCGACTTTATTTTCGATCGGTTTAGAAAAGCCAATTTATCTGAAAACGTGGGTTATGGGCTTGGCCTTTCAATAGTTAAAAGTATTGCAGTATATCATAATATTGATATTCAGGTTACATCCATAGTTAAGCAGGGTTCAACCTTTACAATTACTTTTCCAAGGGTAATGTTGGGATAGTTTTCATATATTCATGGTTTTTAAATGCCATGAAATTTTCTTCTATAATACAGCCGCAGGAATTGATTTTACTAGGTAAAAGCGATTTTATTTTATTTGATGTTAGTGCCGGATCGAAAGCCAGATATGATGAACAGCACTTAGATAGGGCCTTTTATCTTGATTTAAATACAGATCTGGCCGATATTAAGGATTTTGCTGTTGGAGGCAGGCACCCTTTACCCACGTTTGAGCATTTTTCTGAAGTTTTAACAAAGTATGGAGTTACAAAAGATAGCCATGTAATTGTTTACGACGATAAGAATGGCTCTAATGCTGCTGCCAGATTCTGGTGGATGTTAAAGTCAATAGGACATCAAAAGGTTCAGGTTTTAAATGGTGGTTATGATGCTGCTATTAAAGCTGGGTTTGCAGTAAGTTCAGAGATTCCAAATTCCAAAACTGCCGAACCATACCAAATTAATGAATGGCAGTTACCATTAGCAGATATAAATGAAGTTGAAGTTGCTGGCAATAGTGATCATCATGTGGTTATTGATGTTCGCGACGCTAATCGTTATGCAGGGTTAACTGAACCAATTGATTTAATTGCGGGCCATATTCCTGGTGCAATAAATATTCCTTTTACTGAAAATCTGGATGCTAACGGAGCTTTTTTAGCTCCTGAAATACTAAAGGAGAAATATTCAAAAGCGTTAGCCGATTATAAAACTGAAAATGTGATTGTGCATTGTGGTTCTGGCGTAACAGCTTGTCATACGCTTTTGGCAATAGATTATGCCGGCTTAGAAATCCCGAAATTGTATGTTGGGAGCTGGAGCGAATGGAGCAGAAATAAAATCAAATGACAACCGAGCAATATCCGAAGGTTTATTTATATAGAAGAATAGTTCAGGCAAAACTATTCATCGATAACAACTATGCCGACAAAATAGACCTCAATAATATTTCTAACGAGGCTTATTTTTCGAAGTTTCATTTTATTCGACTGTTCAAATCTGCTTACGGAAAAACGCCCCACCAGTATTTAAAATACGTGAGAATTGAAAAGGCAAAGGAGCTGCTCAAAAGTGATATTCCTGTTTCTGAGGCTTGTTTTCTAGTGGGTTTCGACAGCCTTTCATCATTCAGCGGACTATTTTCAAAGGTAGTTGGCAAATCTCCGTCAGCTTTCCTGAAACACTATCAGGAAATCCAAAAGAAGATCAGTTTAACACCTCTTGCCTTTGTGCCAGGCTGTTATGCCTACCAACATGGTTGGCTCGAAAATAGCAATTTTGAAGAAACCGATATTTGATTTATTGCTCAAGTTTGTAGTGAGTTTAACATCTAAAGTAAATAGCTATGATCACAAAAATGACCATTACAAACATTCACGTTATAGACCAGGACAGTGCCTATGACTTCTATGTAAACAAATTAGGATTCAAACTGGTTGACGATTTCCCAATGGGGCCTGGAACCCGCTGGCTTACCGTTTCACCTCCCGAACAACCCGACTTGCAACTTGTTTTGTTTCCGGTTACGGTGAGCAAAATGTTTCCTAAAGAAATAGCGGAAAACCTAATAGACCTTATCAAAAAAGGGATATTTGGCTGTGGGGTTTTAACCTGTAAAGATATTCATGCTACTTACGAAGAGCTTAAAGCCAAGGGCGTTGAATTTATAAAACCGCCAACCAAGGAGTTTTACGGAACAGATGCTTTATTTAAAGATGATTCTGGTAATTATTTTTCATTGCAACCTATAAACAATTTTGACAATGAAAACAATATTTGACAAGTCAACAATAGATGAATTGACAGTAAGGGTTAATGCACTGGATGAAAACAGCAAGCCACTTTGGGGTAAGATGAACGTTTATCAAATGACTATGCATTGTACAAAATGGAACGAATGGGTTTTAGGAATCACCAATCCTGTTAATGGGCAAGAATTTTTGGGTAAAATCTTCGGTAAAATGGCACTCAAAAGCAATACTAAAAACGATAAGCCAATCGGTAAAAATATGCCAGCAGGAAAAGCATTCACCATAAAACAAAAAGAATGTGATCTGGAAGCTCAAAAGAAAACCCTGATGAACCTATTAGCTGATTTCGAACACTTTTCAAACGATGGGTTCATTCATGATTTCTTTGGTAAAATGACAAGAGAGCAGATTGGCATATTTGTTTATAAGCATTCAGATCATCACTTAAGGCAGTTCAACGTTTAAGTTTCTTAATGGCATAGGTACTGCGAATCACTTCATAAGTATAAAGTGGTAAAGCCCAACCCATCCAGAAAAGCGGAACAGTAACTTCTTCAAAACTGCCCAACTGCTGCACAAATGGGATCTTGTAGATAAAACCTGAGATCAGGAAGGCTACTGTGACCAGGTAACTTCTGATCATCCATTCTTTGTGAAGTTTAAATTGTTTCTTCATAGCAGTATAGAACGCAATAAAAGTAGTACTGATCCAAACACTGGCCCAGATCTGCAATGTGAATGCGTAAGCCCAATTCACTGCATGGGCCGTTGTTGAAGCAAGCACAAGGGCGCTGATACTGCTTACCAGGATCGATAACAGGTATAAATAACCAATCGCACGGTGTATTTTCCAGCTATAGGTGCGTAGTTTAGGCCAGAATTGAACAATACCGGAAATTAATGCTCCACCACCAGCTGTAATATGCGCTATGAGGAACCACCGTTGAGGGAAATATCTGCCTAATGCTTCTGGTGTCATTTGCAGGTAATGATCTGCCCCATGCATGAATAACCAGGTCATAAAAAAAACAGTTACCCATATCAGTAAGGGCAGGATGTCTATCCAGTTAAGTTTAAATTGACCCTTTACATTAAGTTCTTTTTGCATTTCCGATTCCTTTTTGATTTTAATTAAGTACTATAAACGATAACACAAAGTTCCCTGAAAGATATCAGGTGAACAATAACCGATAAAAGATTCGGTATGGGGTTATTGTGAGCTTTGGGATGTATTGAGTAATTTTAACCAGCAATAATAAAAGCATGTATACAAGAAAAATACAAGAAGATCCAGATTGTGGTATCTATTTAGCGATGAAAGTATTAGGTGGTAAATGGAAATGTTGTATCCTGGATGCGATCAGCAGGGGTATTTCGAGGCCCAGTGAAATTGCCAGATACATCACTGAGGCATCCACACGTGTTATCGAAATGCAATTGGCAGAACTACTTTTTTACGGGATGGTTGAAAAATGCGCTGAAGATGTTTATCCTAAAAGAACTGAGTATAAACTCACCATCCTGGGAGAAACCTTATTGCCCATTCTTTCCAAAATAGATCAGTGGGGAATGGAACATGCAGAGGTGATCAAAGATCGAATCAACGAGCTGCAAGAGGGTGAACTGGAATCAAAATAGAGATGCTCTTCACGAAAAAATCCCGTACATTTCTCTATGATGCCACAAAAAAGTAATACTTTTGCAACTGTAAAAATCAATAATTGAAAAGATCAGTTTGTCTTTTATTACTATTCATGATTGTCATGCAGTCCTTCAATAAGTTGGGGATAATCCTCGCTTTTAAGATTAATCAGGACTACATTGCTTCTGCCTTTTGTGAAAATAAGGATAAACCAGAAATGCATTGTAATGGACGATGTGTGCTGGCAAAAAAACTCAAACAAGCGGAACAGAATGAAGAAAAGCAAAGAGCAGAAAATCTGGAAAAAGCTAATGTGCTCTTCTTTTGCAAATTGAACAGACTTGAGGTTAATGAATCATCTGGCGTCTCAAAAACCGCTGACATTAATGCCTTCTACTTAAAGTTTAAACCTTCTTCTTTTACCAACGACATCTTCAAACCACCTCAGTACCTGGCTGCCTAATCTATCTTATTTTTTAATCACAATTATAGAGTAGCCTGAGGTTGCTCATATGCCATTTTTATGGTCGAAATCGTGATGTGTCTCAGGCTGGTTTCTTATTAACATATTTTTATACTTTCAAATGAAAATCACTATTTTCAGCATACTATTACTATTGTTTACCGGTAGTAAATCCTTTGCGCAATCTGGCTTAGGGAATTTAAAAGGTCGTATTGTAACTGCTAAAGATGAAGCTGTTAGCGGTGCGACAGTTCAATTCCAGAATACGCGAATTAGCACCCAAACAGATTCAGATGGAAACTTCAATTTTATCGCAATTCCTTCCGGTACATATGTATTGGTCGTTTCAAATATAGGATATACCGCTCTTAAGCAAAATCTGATCATCACTGCAGGCAAAAATGCCTTTCTCAATTTACAGCTTTCGGAAAGCAGACAGGAATTGAGGGAAGTAGCCATCATTACTAACCCGAAGCGTTACCAGGTAAAACAATCCAGTAGTGCTACCAGAATGGATATTCCGCTACTCGAAACCCCACAATCCGTACAAGCTGTTTCGTCGGAGGTAATGCACGACAAGCAAGCTTTTACGCTGAATGAACTTGCAAGCAGTTTTACTGGTATGAAAGCGAATAATGGAAATGGTTCATTCAATATGCGTGGATTTACTGCATATTCTCCTAATGATGCAAGTTTCCTGCTTTACAATGGCATTAGAGGTAATCTCTTCCTATGGAGTCAGCAACCTTTGTTGTACAATGTGGAATCTGTAGAGCTACTAAGGGGGCCCTCTGGCGCCTTGTTTAGTGAGGGTGCTCCCGGCGGTGTAATAAACTTTGTTACAAAAAAACCGCTTGCAGAAAGCCGATACAACATCGACTTGTCTCTGGGAAGCTGGAACTTCCGCCGGGCCTCGGCAGATCTTGCCGGACCATTAACTAAAAATAAAAAACTATTGTATCGTGCTATCATAGGCTACGACAGATCGGAAAGTTTTCGCAACGACCAGAATAAAGAGAATATTTTCCTGGCACCATCATTAACTTATCTTTTCTCAGATAAAACAAGCCTAAACCTGGAACTTAACTATGCTCGTCAAAAAGCTGTTCACCAATATGATAATGGATCTTTTATCCGCACCAGGGCCGATGGTACTTTTGATTTCAACTATTATCCAAACAATCTGACCATCCAAAGTCCAACTGACTATGGGAAAACCAATAACTCGTCGGCCACGCTTTCATTCAACCATAGCTTTAACGAAAAACTGAAACTAACGGTGGTACAGCGTGCGGTAAGAAATGTACTGGATTATACCGATCATATACCTGTAGGAAAGATCAGAAATGATTCTATTAGCAGAGGATATCAGGACTGGGAAACCGATCGATTTAGTCTGCAAACCACTGCTTATGCAAGTTATGACATTAAGACCGGCCCCTTAAAACATCAGATCTTAGTTGGTGCCGATTACAATCGTTATGGCTGGACTAAAAACGATTACCAATATAAACCTTCAACCCGTATTTCTATTTTTAATCCTGATTATAGCAATGATATCCCAGGATCTGCTGTTCCTGCTGAAGAATCAGATGACAACAAGCGCATTACCAATTTGACAGGTTTCTATATTCAGGATCAGGTTAGTTTTGGGCGACAACTTAAGGCGCTGGTTTCTTTAAGATATGATAACTATGATGGAAAGGAAACTCCGCTGTCTGACAGAGATAATAAACAAGGTGATGAATTACAAGCATCTGGATGGATTCCACGGGTTGGATTAGTCTACTTACCTGTAGAGAATTTAGCTTTTTACGGTACTTACCTCAAGTCTTTTAATCCTCAAACCTCTAATAATGTTCTCTCTGGTGGACCATTTCCTACCCGCAAGGCAACTCAATATGAACTAGGTACTAAAGCAGATTTCTTTAATCAGCAATTGTCAACTACAGTGTCTATTTATGAAATTAAATATGCAAATATCCTGACTGCCGCTCCAACAGAAGAAAATTCTCATCGCCAGGCGGCAATTGATGGTACCCGAAGCAGGGGAATTGAATTCTCTGCCAGCGGCACAATTCAAAACTTTAATATCATTGCCGGATATGCATATAATGAACATATTATCTTAAGTACAAGTGCCTATGGGAAAAAAGGCGATCGCTTTGCAAATGCGCCAAAACACATTGCCAACCTTTGGTTAAAGTATAAC
The DNA here is from genome assembly GCF_946479715.1 of uncultured Pedobacter sp. Next base: position 31,230 of record NZ_CAMLHF010000027.1, read on the forward strand.
TTGTATAGTACTGCGTTGAAAGGATTGGGATTAGCGGGAGGGGTTCGGTATGTGAGCGATCAGGTTGGCCTTATCAGTAATCAAAACTTTGTGTTTCCTGAATATACCGTATTAGATGCAGCCATTAATTACCAAAGGGGGCGTTATAACATTCAGTTTAATGCTTATAACCTTACTGATAAACACTATTTTACTGGCAGCAGATCCAGCACAGTTTCTGGCGGTTTAGGTGATCCGTTTAATTATAGAATTGGAATAAGCTATCAAATCCGATGAACAGATCAAAATCAATAACCAAACTGGCATTCTCCTTTCATAGCTGGCTAGGTCTTATCAGTGGTGTTTTTTTACTATTGCTTGGGCTAAGTGGCTCGGTATTGGTCTTTTTAGAAGAGATCGATCATGCGATCAATGCTGAATTACTTAGGGTGAAACCCGTAGGCCGGGTATTATCTCTAGATACTCTGTACAGGAAGATAGGGCAGGAGCATCCAAACGTTGCAGGTATTGCCTGGTTAAATCCTGATGCTGTCCCAGATGAAGCATATGAATTCAGACTTTATCAAAATGACGGGAAGATCAGTACTTATGACCTGGGTATGGTCAGCATCAATCCTTACTCAGGTAAGACCTTACGCCAAGGAAATCTAAAAGATCTAAATCCAAGTTTCATACACTGGATGGTTCAATTTCATTGGAGTTTTCAGCTTGGTATACCGGGATTGCTACTGGCTACTATTTTTGGAATTACTATGCTCTTATCTACCATAACAGGGCTGATCATTTATCGAAAGCACGTATGGAAAGTACTGTTCTTTAAAGAGAAGATGAAATGGGATAATTGGAGAACCATATCCTCCGGTTTACATAGAATTGTTGGAGTATGGGCATTGGTTTTTAATGTGGTTATTTTCTTTACGGGTTTCTGGATGAACAAGTTTTCATTAGATCCTGCATACTGGAAAAAACAAACTGTTTCAACTCCGATAAATACCTTGTCTTCCCAAAACATAGACCAGCTGCTTAATAATGCAAAGAAAAATATGCCTGACTTAGTCCTTAAAAAAGTTTACTTACCCACCCAGCCCGGAAAGAATTTCCAGGCAAGCGGTACAGTAAAAGGCCAATCCGCATTCTTCTATAATGGAAATTCGATTGCTATTGATCCTGCAACCGGAAAAGTGATTTCTATTGAGCGATTAGCCGAACACGGATTTTGGGAAAGGGTAGAAGCCACTTTTTTTCCGCTTCACGTGGGGAATTTTGGTGGTGTCACCATCAAAATAGTATACGTGATCATAGGTTTATTACCTGGCTTACTTTCCATTACAGGCGCTATGCTATGGTGGAGAAAAGTAAGAAAAAGTTATACCTAAGCAATTAAAATGAAAAGAGGCCGTATCATAAAGAGGTCGTCATCTCGAACGAATGTGAGAGATCCCCTGATTATGCCGGTTTAAGAGATCTCTCACATTCGTTCGAGATGACGAAGTGAGAGATCTAATGCCAGGCTGCAAGTTAAACAAGCTCAAAGGAATATTCTGAAAAACCCTCCGTTTCCAGCGGATGATGGGTTACAACCAGACAGGTAATTTTTAACTCATCAAATAAAGCCTTCAGATCGATAATTACATCCTTTTTAAGCACATTATCTAATGCTGAAAAAGGCTCATCCATTAGTAGTAGACTTGGTTTTGTAGATAAAGCTCTTAAAATAGCCAGGCGCTGCTGCTGTCCTCCTGAAAGATGTTTGGGCTTATGGGTTCTAAAAGCATCTAGCCTGCCTATAGCTATTAACCGATCTATAAATTGAGCATCGTTTGAACCATAATGAAGGTGCTCTATGACAGTCATATTTGGAAACAAGGCATAATCCTGAAATACAAAGCCTACATCACGTTTCTGAGGCTCCAGATTAATGTTGGCTTTGGTATCAAACCACACATTCTCGTTCACCGTTATCTTGCCTTCTTCCGGTTTAATCAAGCCGGCAATAATTTTTAAGAGCGTTGTTTTACCCGAACCCGAAGGACCAATAATCTGGGTAATATGCTGAAGATGAAAAGAAGCCTTTATCTCAATAAGATTGGTGCCATTATAGGTCCTGACTCGTTTTTTTATATTAATTTCTATCATTCAAGAGGGCTTTTTGCAGATTTTCTATTAAAAATGAAAACAGCCAGGACTATCACAAAGGTGATTGAAAATAAAATCAATGAGTAATAATTGGCATTGGCATAATCCATACTTTCTACCGAATCATAAATGGCAATTGAGGCAACCTTGGTTACCCCTGGTATATTTCCACCAATCATCAAAACAACACCAAATTCTCCTAAGGTATGTGCAAAAGTAAGTACGGCGGCGGTTAATAAAGAAGATTTGATATTGGGTAATAATATATGCCATAGGGTTTCAAATTTTGACTTACCCATGGTATAGGATGCCTCTTTAATCGAGACTGGTAAATGTATGAAAGCTGATTTCAGGGGGCTCACCATAAAGGGCAGGCTGTAAATAACTGAAGCCAGGATTAAGCCCTCAAATGAAAATACCAGGTGTATATCAAAGTGTTCCTGAAGCCATTTTCCTAAAGCATTTTTAGGGCTAAAGACCAATAACAAATAAAATCCCAGCACTGAAGGTGGCAACACCAATGGCATGGTAATTATTGCCTCAATGATTAGCTTAGGGATGGAACTACGGCCAGATAACCAATAAGCTATAGGCAGGCCAATCACAAAAAGGATTAACGTTGTCACACAGGCAAGTTTCAGGCTAAGGAATATAGGTGTTAAATCCATTCTTTTTAAACTTACGGAATTCTATATCCATTCTTCTTAAAAAGTTGTTTAGCAGCAGGCGATTGAAGGTAATTGAAAAACTTCAAGGCTTTATCGTAATTGCGCTTTTTAGCGTAAGTCAGAATGAGCATTCCTTGTTTTATTTCGTCATAAACTTTATGATCAACCTTCACCCATTTGAGTTTTGCAGCATCAGGACTTTCGTATATCAATGCTTCCGTTGTAAAACCTAGACTAGCCACTCCAGTTGAAATGTAGGTGTTTACCTGCGAGATACTTTCGCCCAATACCATTTTAGAATTGATTTTGTCCCATAACCCATAATGACGCAAAGCCTGTTCTGCTGCCTTTCCGTATGGTGCTAGTAAAGGATTGGCCACGGCTATCTTGTTTACTTTGTTGGTAGTTAGTAGGTTTCGCCAGTTTTTCAGTTCAAAGTCAGAAGTGCTACATACAATCAAACTGCCCAAGGCATATACTTTCGGCGGGCTAATTCCAAAACCTTCCTTATAAAGTGCATTTGGGAAATCCATATCAGCAGAAAGAAAAACATCATAAGGAGCGCCGTTCTTTATTTGAGTAGTTAGTTTTCCAGAAGAACCTGTAATAATCTCTATTTCAATATCTGTTCTCCTTTTAAAATCTGCCTGCAGGGCTTTTATAACAAATTGTGCATTAGCAGCAACCGCCACCCTGAGAGGTTGCGCATGTGTAGCTAAAGACAATACTAAAAGCAGAAATAGGAATAGCTTTTTCATTTCTTTAATTGGCAAATTTAACCTTTATTGAAATAACCTGTCTCGCGTTTCTCGGTTTCCTTTTTTCGCCTTCAATGATGATATGGAACGGACCCTCATCGGCTGATAATAAGGCGCCGTCCTTTCTGTTGGCCAGAATAATTTTACGCGAAGAGAATGCAGGATCAACTTCAGGTAATGAAAAAAGTACCTGATAACCATCACTGGCTTCTATTAGCAGATATTTGGTCAGGTTTTCACCTTTTAATTCTTCTGCTAAAGTTACCCCTGCATTTTTAAGTACCAGGCCAAGTTCAACACCAGTATAGGTATGTTCTTTTTCTGCCCGGTCTTTCTGCGTAATAGTGGTTTTAGGTAGTTTGTCCACATCAGCGGGGGTTAATACCAGCTTGGTTTTGACCTCACCTTCGATGACTGCCGAGGCCTGCTTTGCATCAGTTTGAGCAAATAACTCATTTGCCCCCAGTGAGGCAATAAATAGGGAAGTAAGGAATACTAATTTATAGGATTTCATATTATAGATTATTGAATACTAAATTTACAAAGTAATTTCTGCCTGCTTCCGGAAAGCCTTCGCTAATTGCATAGTTTTTATCAAAAGCGTTGTTCACGCCTGCCTCAATAGAAATCCAGCGGTATCCTTTAACGCGTGCACTAAAATTTGCAACTGCAAATTCACCTGCTTTAGTACCATAGCTTGTGCTATAGCGCGATGAATTGTATTCCATGCTGGCCAGCACCGAAGCTATATTTTTGAACTGGTAACCCGAAGAAACCAAAACTTTGTGATCGGGTGCATCTGTAAATTTCAGATCCTTGTTACTCAGATTTGCACGCTTCAAATAGCTGTATTGTGCTCCGGCATTCCAACCTTTAAGGATCATGTAGTTAGCCGAGAACTCTGAACCGTAGAACTCTGCTTTGCCTGTATTTTGGAGTTGAGATACATTAGGTTGTACATTACTTACCTGCATAATGGCATCTGTGATACGGCTATAGAACAAACTAGCTCCAACCTGAATTTTATTAATGAAGGTTCCCGAATAGCCGGTTTCGTAATGCAAAGCTGCTTCCGATTTCAGGTCCGGATTAGGAATGGCAGTTCCCATACGGTACGAATAACGGTCTTTTATGGTTGCGAAACGCGTTTTTCGTGCAATAGATGCATTCAATTTATGCTGATCGTTTAACTGGTAAACTGCACCCAGCTGAGCATTAAAAGCATAGTTGTCATTTTTAGGATGGTTGGTGATTTCTTTTGTAGCCGAATTGTAATTCTGAGCCTCAAGGCTGCTGCGCAGATTAACACCTATACCTGGTAGCAATACTAGCTGCTCGTTTACCTGATAGGAATCTTCCAATCCTACAGAAGCTGTATAGTCTCTGGTAGTACGAATAGGCTCACCTATATTGTATTCCTTATGACGGTCATTCTTGAATTGTGCCGATGCGCTTAAAAAATGTGCGGTACTTAATTGATTATTATATTCTACTGATCCACCATAGGTATCATCCTTGTAAATACTCTGAAATGAAGAGCCTTTCTTTTGAGTAGTGTAAGTATTGTCGTCAAAAGCACTCAACAGGTTGCCAAATTTATCATAGTACAAACGTGTTTTTATTGTGCTGTTTTTAGTAATACCCGTGGTTGATAAAAAGTAGTAACTTTCTTTATTCCAGTAAGGCCACTGCCAGAAGCGGGGAGTAATTTTTGCATCATTACCAACGTAAGGTGGATTGCCTTTCTGGCCATCTTGTTTCACATAATTGAATGCATACTCATCACCTGCTTTTGGCGTAAACCCGACCTTAACAGAATACTTCACATCTTCGCGATATGCATTTTCTCTTTTGCCTCCGTCTTCATTTGGTTTGGCAACGAAGTCTTTAGAAACGGGGAAGCTCTGTTGCTTTAACTGTGAAATGCTTCCCTGAAAATAGAACTTACCAAAATTTGATCCTGCATTCAGATTCAAACGATGCCCATCGCCACTCATAAATCCAGAACGCGCATCAATTTCAAGTTTATTTACCGGTTTCCTGGATACAATATTGATTGCACCACCAAGTGTGTTTGCACCATAGGTAACTGATGAAAAACCTTTGGAGACACTGATTTGCGAAACATCAAAAGTAGTAAAGCGGCCCAGATCTACATATCCATCATAAGGTACATATACAGGAATCCCATCAATAAAAACAGGAACCTGCCTTAAATCAAAACCGCGAACCAGCACAACAGATTCATTTCTGGCTCCAACCTTGGTTAAATGAACTCCGGGCAATAGGTTCAAAGCACCTGAAACATCAAGTTTATTATTTGCTTCAATTTTTTCACTGTTTACCGTATTGGTTTCATTTTCGGTTTTCCCCTTGATCTGCACTTCCCCCAATTTGAATACCCTTTTGGTGATGGGCAATGTGTCGGTTGGTTTAGTGTCTGATTGGGCTGCGGCACTCAAGGAGAGTGCTAAAAAGAGTAAGGATAAGTAAGTTTTAGGCATTTAGTTTGATGGTTAATTGGTTGGTTTATAAATTCGGATTTGAAAATTCGGGGTTGTTTACAAATGATGAGTCGGTAAGCATATTTAAAAAAGCAATAACAGCCTTCTTTTCCTGTATAGTAAGCTGAAGACCTGTTCCGTTTTTTCTATTTGATACACCTTTTAAGAAGGGACTGAGGTGTTTGGTTTCCAGGTGGTCGCTGTAATGATCAAGAACCTGCTCCAATGAAATAAAACGACCGTCGTGCATGTAAGGGGCGGTCAGAGCTATATTCCTTAACGTTGGGATTTTAAATCGGCCATGATCAGAGTCCAACCCGGTAATGGCTTGTATGCCCTTATCTTTAGAGACGTTATCTAATCCATTGTTATGGAACAATTCCATATAGGTTTTTACCCCGCCATGGCAATGGGCACAATCTGCACCTCGTGTTTTTCGGTCAGGTTGGGGTGTGGTCATAAACAAATTCATTCCCTCTAATTCAATGGGAGAGGGTTGGTATTCCTTTTTCAG
>NZ_CAMLHF010000028.1 GCF_946479715.1 uncultured Pedobacter sp.
ATTAACAGATTTTTTAACATTTAAATTCTTACAGAAATGGGAATTATCAGACAAGGGATCCTTGGTGGATTTCGAAACAAAACAGGTTCAGTAGTTGGAGCTTACTGGCGTAAACTTAATGTGATCAGAGGCTTGCCTCGCAAAAGCTCCAAACCGCCTACCCAGGCGCAGCTAAACCAACAGTTTAAATTTGGATTGGTTACCGGATTTTTAAGCTGGATTAGCGATTTAATTGAGCTTGGGTTCAAATCGGCAACCGGATCTTCGACTTCTCCGATGAACTATGCAGTTGCTTATCATCTCAAAAATGCGATCACCGGCGTTGCACCAGACTTTATGATTGATTATGCTAAAGTGATTTTTAGCAAAGGCAAGCTGGAGCTTCCTAACGATGCTGATGTGACATCAAACCCGGGAGCAGAACTTGAGTTTAACTGGCTGCCTGGTGGTCCGGACGATAGGTATTTGGATGAAACGGACAGGATGTCGATTCTACTTTACAACCCGACGTTAAACCGATTTGTGAAGGTAACCAATGCCGCTCCGCGATCGGCAGGCACATATACACTAACTGTGCCTGCAACCTATGGATCACATGAGGTGCATTGTTACATCAGCTTTAATTCGGTAAAAACCAAGTTTTTGGCTTCAAACAGCCTATATCTTGGAAGGGTTCCAATTATCCCTTAAGCCGCTGTTGATTTAACTGAAATGTTGACTTAACCGAATACCGTTCGGCCCGGCAAATATCCAATTTCATGGCGGACAGAACCTAGTGTGACGCACAGGTGATGCCACCGAACGGTATTCTTATTTACTAACCTAAAATTTAAAATTATGAATGTCTTGAACCTAACCACCGCCTCAAGAAGTATTTTGGAAGCATTAAAAGTTATAGCATTACTTATCATTATGGTGTTGCTGTGGCCTTTTACCCAACAAATGGTTTTCAGTTTTGATGAAACCGTGGGCTACCTAAATCCCGGCAACATGGTGCTGCTGGTATTGATCTCGCTCATCACTTTTATTGTAATCGTAGCCTTATCGGGCTGGTTATTACAGCGTTTTTTGGCCGCACAGAATTTACCCGGCATGGGTATTATGGTTTTACAGTTTAGAAAATTAGAATTATGGCAACAACTAGGATTTTACTGGGCATCATTTGCCTTGTTACTATTGGCAGCAGCTATGACCGTAATGGCAATCTGCTGAAATATTGGGCCGGGCACCTATACACTGAACGGATTAAACGAATTATGTCGGGCCCAATTCAAAAAAAGTATAAAAAGCTAATCCCCATTGCTCAGGCTGAACTTTGGGTTAGAGAAGAAACGGGAAAGAATGATGGTAAGCGTATTGAGGAATACCAGGCCGTAGCTGGTTTAAAGAAAGGTGATCGGTATTGCGCAGCATTTATTTCCTGGGTTTTTCAACAGGCTGGTTATAGTGCCCCTAGAACAGGCTGGTCGCCTGCGTTGTTTCCTGTTGCCAAATTGGTTAAAGCTGCTGCCCCGGGTAATGTGTTTGGAATTTATTTTCCTGCGTTAAAGCGAATTGCACATTGTGGCTTTGTAGAGGGTGTAAAAGGGGATTGGATTACGACGATAGAAGGTAATACGAATGTTCCGGGAAGCAGAGAAGGTGATGGAGTACACAGGAGAGTGAGGCACAAGAAAAGTATTTATCGGTATTCTGATTGGCGTTCAAAACCGTAAGGTCGTTCTCACCTTTTCGTCATCGTCATCCTGACCTCGAAGAAGCTGCGAAGCAAATTCATTTCAGGATCCCGCAAGCGCTATTCCATCTTTCTAGTCCGGGATTCTGAAATAAATTCAGAATGACGAGCGGGTGATGACGATCACTTAAGAAACAGCATCAAACTCTTCAAACTTAGAGTTCTTACTTTTAAACTCCGGAACGATAGTTTTCATTTGGATAACCACTTTTCTGTTATCATTAATCACAGCGTGTTCCACAAGTTTATAAATCTGGGCTTCTATTTCATTGAAAACATATTCACGCACCCTGCCAATCATGATCTTTTCATGATGTGTTGGCAGGGTGTTTTCATTATCGTTCAATAGCTCTTCGTATAACTTTTCACCTGGTCTTAAACCAGAGTAGGTAATTTTAATATCTTCATTAGGCACCAAACCTGCAAGACGAATCATTTTCTTTGCCAGTTCCACAATTTTAACAGATTTACCCATATCGAAAACGAAGATCTCTCCTCCTTTACCCATGCAGCCTGCTTCAAGCACTAATCTACATGCTTCAGGGATGGTCATAAAGTAACGGGTAATTTCAGGATGGGTAACCGTTACGGGTCCACCTTTTTCTATTTGTTGTTTAAATCTAGGGATTACAGAACCATTAGATCCTAAAACATTTCCAAAACGGGTGGTAATAAACCTGGTAATTGGTTTTACGTTTAAATCATTAATGTAGCCTAATCCGTTTGAGAATACAAAATCATTAGTGGTTAAGGAGTTATTTAACGACTGCACATAGATCTCCGCAATACGTTTAGAAGCACCCATTATATTCGTTGGATTAACCGCTTTATCGGTAGAGATCATTACAAATTTTTGAACACCATGCTTTACCGATAGGTCGGCAATTGTTTTTGTACCCAGTACATTCGTTTTAATTGCCTCTGCTGGATTATCTTCCATCATAGGGACATGTTTGTATGCTGCCGCATGATATACATAATGAGGCTTAAAAGTCTCAAACAAGAAATCCATCCGTTTCTCGTCTTTTACATCACCTATAAAGGCATGGAAATTAATGTCCTTATGGGTTTCCTCAAGTTCAAGATATAAGTGATGCAAAGCAGTCTCGCTATGATCACATAAAATAATTAAACCCGATTCAAATTTCAATACCTGTCTTACTATCTCGCTACCAATTGAGCCTGCAGCACCGGTAATTAGAATTCTTTTATCTTGTAGTTGGTTCTTTATACCCTCAGTATCGATCTGAATTGCTTTCCTATTTAATAAATCCTCTATGTTTAGGTTCTGGATTTGTGCAGTACTTACATCACCACGAGCCCAAACATCTGGGGGTGGGATATTAAGTATCTTAACATCATTCTCCAGACAAACATCTACAATTTGTTCTTTTCTATCTGAAGGGATAGTATAGGACGCAAATATGACCTCATCCACTTCATGTTTGATGATCAAAGTTTCCAATGTAGCAGCGTCTAGGATCTTAATCCCGTCAATGGTTTTTCCAACTTTACGTAAATCATCATCAACATAAGCGATAATTGTCTTATTTACCTTGGCGTCATGATCAAAAGTTCTTTTAGTAGCGACTCCTGCTTCACCGGCACCATAAATAATTATCCTAATCTTATCCAGCTTAGCATTTTTAATGTACATAAAAAAGTACTTTACAATAACCCTGTAGGTTATTAAGAACAGAAAACTAAACAAGGAATATATAACTATGGTAACATTACTTAGAATTCTGTCGCCTCCTAATACTATTATGATTGCATTAGAAAAGAAAATCGCAAGAGAGCTTAATGTTACAGCAAACAAGATTCTGAATGAATCCTGTGCGCTCGTGTAACGAACAATACCCGCAAAAGTTTTTATGTTGAAAAAAACAAGAGTATTTACAACCACAACAAGTAATACCGATTTATATAATGCTAATAGATTAATATTCTCTATTATAAAATTATTTTTAAGAACTTTTGCAAGAATAAGCGCAAATATACTCAAGCATATATCTATTGTAAATATAATCCAGCGGGGTACAATATCTAATTTAGTAAACATTCATTGGGCGATTTTTATCCGAAAGCAAACTAACAATAATTAAACCAAAATTTAAATACCCAAAAATAGGTATAATGTTATTTGCAAACAATCTTTTACTCACTCACCAGAGAAAGCGGTGTAATGTGACTGTTTTCAGTTATTTCAGTATTTCTAAGCACTATTACACCAGGATCAATTTTAACTCCATTTTTTATTAAAGCTGCTCCCCCAATGTAGGCCATGGGGCCTATATGTACAAAATCTGATATACTAACTTCATGATCAACGCATGCACCAATGTTTACTATCGTATGGTCACCAATGCTTACTTCAGCTTGGATAACTGCGTTGGCCAAAACAACCGTTCCTTTTCCAATTAGCGCAAATTCAGAAACTGATGCTTTCGGATGTATTAAAGTTGCAAAATTATGTTTTAGTTTATGCGTAAGGGCTTTGCGGACATTATTATCGCCAATAGCAATTATTAACTTTGATTCTTTGTATAATTCCGAGTCATACTTTAGAACCGGAATACCCATGAAAGTTGCATTTTCTTCTTCTACCTTGTCGTCAAAAACACATTCAATTTTACCACCATGCTCTAGTACCAGGTCTACTATTACTTTAGCATGTCCACCTGCTCCGTATATTACATAAGATTTTTCCATGATTAAGCCTCATTAAGCATTAATTTTGGTTTCAATATTAAATACACTAAAATTAAAGGGATTAGAATTATTAGTCCTAAAATGTAAAAATTCATTCCTCCTAAAACTATTAAAGCAATAATTAATAATTGCAACGCCCCGTATATAGCAGAGACAATTAAATGAGGCATTTTCTGATCATTCGCTAATATTTGATAAAAGTGTAAGCGATGTGCTTCAAAAATATTCTGTTTTAAAATTAGTCTATGCATAATTGTTAATACAGCATCTACGCCATACACTGCTAAAAACAAAATATAGGCATAGTTGTTTGTTTTTATAATCAGTTGCAGCAATAACATAATTATCCAAAAGGCCATTGTTACGCTACCAACATCACCCGCAAAACATTTTGCCCTTTTTCTGAAATTAAAATACAAGAAGACTACACAAGAGATCATTGGAAACCAAATTACATCCGGCGCGGTAAAAGAGATTTGATATAAGTTTACGTACTGCAATCCACCTAAAATGACTAAACTGTATAATCCGGTTATCCCGTTAATGCCATCCATAAAGTTGTAAGCATTAATTATTCCAATTACAAGGATATAAAGCATAACTATAGCCCACCAGGAAAGAATTCCAAACACTGGCAAGAAATAGAACATTAATGTTACCGCTGCCAGGTGAAATAAAACCCTAATTCTGCTAGAAAGGGTAATGCGATCGTCAATAAAACTTATTATTCCAATAATAGATGCTCCAATCATAGGAATAAGATATTGTTGATCTAAGATTCCAGATATGATTATAGCGACGAGAAAAATTATGCCTCCACCTCGTATAGTTGTTTTTGTATGAGAGCTTCTTTCATTAGGCTTATCAATAATATTAAAATGATCAGCAATGCGAAAATATAAGAGCATTATGAAAAAAAGAAAGACAAATAAAATCAGGTACATCATAAGGTTTTGCTCAGTTTTTCAAGTACAGATGATGGTTTCCAGGCTAGCATATTGTGTGCTTTTGAATCGTCAAACGTCAAGGTAGAAGTTATTTTTTCTAGCTTATTGCTATTTATTGGAAATTTGGAGCCTAACATATTACCAATTCCACCCAATAACTTCGCCAAGATAATTGGAATAGCTAAAGGAGGGCTTTTACTTAGGGCTTTAGAAATAACTGTTTCTAGTTCCTTAAAGCTCGGATGTATCCCATCAGTAATGTTATAAGTACCACCAACCTCTGCTAAATTTGGAATAATTGATGCAACATCTTCCTGCCAAATAACGCTTTTACGCGCATCCGCCTTACCTATACTTAGATAGCGTCCAGAGCGTATTCCGTTTATCATGGCTCCCAAATTCCCTGGGGGGTTTGGGCCAGCAATTAAGGGTAAACGTAAAACTCCTAATTTGATATCATTTTTTTTTGCCCACTCATTTAGCCATTCTTCGGCAAGAATTTTCGATTTTGCATATGGAGTTGCACCATTTAATGGGTGATCCTCTGAAATCAGATTACCGTTATCAACCCCATATACTGCCACTGTACTGATAAATATAAAAGCCTTTGGCTTTACGGATAACTTATCTAATGCAATACATAGATTTTTCGTTCCTTCAAAATTTACATCGTAGAAAACCTTTTCTTCCTCTTTTGTTTTTGGGATCGAATGCGCTTTTCCTGCAGCGTGAATTAAAACATCAATATTCAAATCACTCTCAAATTCAAATGATTTAGTGATATCAATGTTTATAGGTTGGCCGAATAAATCAAGTCCTATAACCTCATTGGAATCTTTAGTTAAAACATCAATAATAATTTTTCCAAGGAAGCCGCTGGCTCCAGTTAGAAGATATTTTTTATTTTGATTCATGAACTCCTTTAAGAATGTTAAGCATTTTATTGGCTAAATAATCTTTGTCAAAAAATGATTTAGCTATTGATAGCCCCTTAGTTCCCATTTCAATGGACTCCTTCGGGTGATCCTTCATCCAAATAAGCTTACTTGCAAGTTGTTCAGGATCATTAGGGTCAAGGGTAAAACCTACTTTATGCTCCTGCAAAAAATCTTTCATCCATCCCTGCGTATTTTGTATAACAGGTATCCCTGCAGCTAAAGATTCAAAAAACTTATTTGGAGATGATGTATCCAGAACAGGGGTTCCTTTTAGAGGAACTAGAGAGACGAAAGACTGTTGGATATATGCAATTAAATCATTTTTCGGCATTAATCCCAACCTGATAAAATTAACTACATTTTCTTCCTTGGCCAATGCAACAAGTTCTTCTCTTTGCTGGCCTTCACCTACTAATAAGATTACAATGTCTTCTCTTCCTTTATCTTTAAGAATCTTAGCGGCTTCATAAAGCCAGTAGGAATTGTTTACCATACCTATGTTTCCAGTATATATAGCATATGATTTAGAAGTCAAAGTCGTCGACGTAAATGGCATTGGCGTAGAGAAAAGAGGTATATTCGCTGCATTAGTTACATCGTCAACGTTTGTAATATTAAATCTCTTTTTAATATTTTGTGTCATTCCTGGAGATAACGTTACGATGAAAGAGGATGCTTTATAGCACTGTCTTTCAAACCAATAAGAAAGTTTTTGCATAAGTGGACTTTTTATTATCCCCAATTCTATAGCCCCTTCCGGCCAAAGATCCCTAGTCTCGAATACAAGTTTCCTTCCCCTTACATATTTTGCTATTAAACCTGGAATACCAACAGTAATTGGACCGGAAGATGCAATAACCAAATCTGCTTTTAGCGTTAGCGCGTAATAACAAGATAGAATACTATACAATATAAACGACCAGATACGTTTCAGGAAAGGCTGCTTGTTATCTATTGTAACATTCAAGACTTTTATATGTATTCCCTCAAAATATTGATCTTCAATAAATTTCTCCGCCTTTAGATCAGATTTACTGTAAATGCTCGTTACAACAGTTACATCATGCCCCTGCTTTACCCACTCTCGTGCAAATTCATAAACTCTTGTGCCCCATGATCCTTTGGGCGTTGAAAAGTATTGATAAAAGTATACTATTTTCATTTCCTCTATTAAGAATCAATTTTGTATAATTCACATATATGGTCAACTATCCTTCCAGCAGTTTTCCCATCCCATAAACTTGGTATTCCTCCTTTTTTCCAATTTCCTGAAAACAACTTTTCAAAAGCAGGAGGCAACGCTTTAGGATCTGTACCTAATAGCTCATTTGTTCCAACAGATATCGTTTCAGGTCTTTCAGTATTGTTTCTTAGAGTCATACAAGGAACACCCATAACGGTTGTTTCTTCTGTAATACCACCAGAATCTGTTACTACTGCTTTTGCATTCTTAACCAAGTAGTTAAATTCGAGATAACCTAAAGGATCTATTAAATAAAGATTTGGTGCATCAACTCCAATATTTTGCAACATTTTGGCTGTCCGTGGATGCACGGGAAAAACTAAAGGTAACCCCCTTGAGGATAGGACTATAGTATCAATCAATTCTTTTAACTGGGTTTCCTGATCAACATTTCCAGGACGATGCAGGGTCATTACTATATATTCCTTTTCTTTAAGCCCTAAAGTTCGCCAAATTTCAGGCTGTGAAAACCTGGGCATTTGCTTCAATAAGGTATCTATCATCGTATTTCCTACAAAAAATATCCTATTTTCAACGATCCCTGCCTTCTTCAAATTTTGGTTGGCAATCTCAGTAGTAGTAAAGAAATAATTGGTAATACTGTCTGTTACTAGACGATTTATTTCTTCGGGCATCGTCCAATCATCTGAGCGTATCCCTGCTTCGATATGGGCTACTTTAGTATGACATTTTTGAGCGACAATTGAACAGGCCATAGTTGAGGTAACGTCTCCTACAACTAACACTAAATCTGTTGGGTGCTCCAATATTTCCTTTTCAAATCTAATCATGATAGAAGCAGTTTGCTCGGCTTGAGTTCCACCACCTGCTTCCAAATTGGCATTTGGTTCAGGAATACCTAATTGCTCAAAAAAATCACCCGACATTTTTTTATCATAATGTTGGCCAGTATGTATTAATCTGAAATCAATATCAAAGCCCAATTCTTTTTTCTGTTTAACGGCGTCTATTATTGGAGCTATTTTCATGAAATTAGGGCGTGCACCTGCAATAATTGTAATTAGCATATTATTTTATTAAAATGAAGCTTTGTTAAGTGAAATAATTCTTTTAGTTAAAAATTTCTTCAAGTAATTCTATATTCTGATCCCAATCTAAATCCTTACGGTAATTAGATGAAGCATTTGATAAGGTTTTTATGTCCTCATAAGATATTCTCTGGATAAATTCTTTTATACTTTGTTGCGAGCTTTCTATAACTTCCCCTAAATGATGATTATTAATTAGTCTTTTCATAACAGGAAATTTATCATTTACGCAGATATATAATCCTGCTATCGCATACTCATAGAACTTATTTGGTAATGATAGTTGGTAACTGAGACACATTTCCTCCAGTATAAAAAATAACCCAACATCAGCTCCACTAGTATTATTAATAATCTCAGATGGTTTTACAGCTGGTTTATAGAATACTTGCTTGTTTTGTTTTGAAGTCTCGATAACTTCATTCACAAACTCTCCAAAACCCATAAATACAATAACTCTATCTGGAGGTATTTCGCCAGAACGAAATATATGCAATAACTCCTCTATTCCCCGCCCTCTTGCCAAATTACCTTGATATATGAAGATTATGCTATTATCAGGAATCCCAAACTCTGTTCTTAATATGTTATTTTGGGGAACAGATTTACCTTTGTATATGTTAGTTGGGATATTTGGTATAGAAAACACGTTTTCTATACTATACTTGATTCTATACCATTCCGCAATCTCATCATTTACAACAATGACCTTATCACAAAAACCAATCAGCTTCGACTCCATTTTTTGAGATATAATTTTCCTCAATCCTTTTAGGTTAAATCTTTCGGTTTCTAATTCATGAGCATCATAAATTAGCTTAGCTTTTAATTTTTTCTTTGCCCAAACACCTATTGGCAAAACTGAAAGACTATGAGGAATAACTATAGTTGGGAGCGTTTTTTTAATAAAATTTTTACACAGCTGAGTGAATTCAAGAAACTTAACCGAATCACCGAATACATTTTTTGGTAAGCCAGAGGTTCTTGTTTTTATTCTTTTTATTTTAATTTTATCACCTATAAGAACTTCCTCTGCTAAATTTTTATCAAAAAACATTGATAAAATCAGAACTTCATCTACTATTTTTTTATCAATTAAAAACTCGGCTTGTTTAAAAATTCTACTTGCATGATTTCCAACCCTAGGATAAACAATAATACCAATATTTGATTTTGACTGCATAAATATATTGACTCGATTAGCTATAATTATTCTTCTTTTATTTTATTATTCTGCATGCTTACATTTCCTTTTGCGTTTACTTGCATAATTATCGAATCAATTAAATCGTTATACCCTGAAGATGAGTCGGATATATCATTAGATTTTAGCTTAACAGCATTTAAATTTTGTGAATTTTTAATTACAATAAACTGATTTTGAAATATGGAGGAGTTTGAAATACTTTTCCCCCTAATCTCTATTGCTGGAAATCTTGAAGTGTAAATTAAATTATTATTAATAGTAAACCGGTCTCCAGCTATATCAGTTCCATCTTTTCTATCCTTACCTCCGTGTACGTCAAAAACATGTGCTTGCAAAGTAGAGTTTTCTAAGGCAATATTATAGTCAGCCGTATAACTAGCCCCCCTAATGCCGCTACTAGCAATGGCATGTCTATTGAAATTAAATATGTTAGCTGAAATGTGAGCAACACCCTCAACCATTATTCCATACCCAAGACCCTTACGCTGATTGTGATGAATATAATTATAATTTATTTGAGCACTCCCCTTAGGAGCAACATAAATACCTGCATGACTCCAATTTTTTATTTCACAGTTTTCCACAATAACATTAGAACCAACTACCTTAACACCTTGAGAATTAGGGACTGCATAAGCATAAATTTTTGACTGGTCTACCTTCAAATTTCTTTTTTTTAGCTGAGTCACGGCCGCCTTAATTCCTTCAGAATTTTTTATTAGACCATCTGGCCCAGTTATTTGAATACCAGAAAGGACTACGTTGTTTCCTGTCACTAATATCAGCGGAGATGTTTTATAGTTATTAGAGAATAAAACTGCCCCCTTTCCTTTGTTCTTGCCTCTACCACTAAAAATCCTTACTCCATCTGTAATTTCAAGCGGTGGCTGGCCTGTTAGATTAAACTGAACCCCATCTGCTAAATATATGTTCTTTTGCTGATTAACATTTTTTAGTGCTTCTCGAAGTTCTTGAACATTCCTCACCAAAACGCCATTCTCAATAAATAACTTTGATTTGAATACATTGAAAGAGTTAATGTCGTGATTATTAAGCCCACCGATGTAATTACCGTTAAGAATACCATTACCTATTCCCACATCTGTTGTCTGGCCTTTTGCTATGAAGCAAATGATAATAAAAACAAAAGTAAATACAAAACGTCTCATTATAGTTGATTATTTTTTAAATGCTATTTAAAAAATAATCAACTATAATTGTGCCAGCATTTCCTTCTCCATAAATATCCATTTTTGCGATTTTCATATCTATTTTAAAACCCAGATTGACACTTTCAATAATCTTATCAAAACTTTTATTGCCAGCTATTATATTATAACCATAATCCACCAATTCTGTCCATTCCGTTTCGTTTCTCATAGTTACACAAGGTTTTTTACAAAAGTAGGCTTCTTTTTGTAGGCCTCCACTATCCGTTATTATGAGTTTTGATTGACGAAGAAGCGAAAGCATATCTAAATAACCTACAGGCTCAATCATGATAGCATCAAGGTTGAGATTGTTTTCTTCTAAAATTTTCTTTGTCCTAGGATGGATCGGTATAACAACAGGCATTATATTTTTATTAATATAATTTAAAGATTCGATCAGAACCTTTAGGGCGATCAGATCATTCGTATTCTCCTCCCTATGAAGAGTTGCTAAAATAAAATCCTTTGGCAAATTAGAAACTATTTCATTTGTCGCCTCCAAACGATCCGAATAAAACTTTACGGCATCAAACATTACATCACCGGTGTAACGAACATCAATATCAAAGTTATCAAATCCTTCGATCTTCAAATTGTCAATACCACTTTTACTCGCACAAAATAAAACATTACTTATGCGATCAGTCAAAATTCGATTTATCTCTTCTGGCATATTCATATTAAAACTTCGAAGTCCTGCTTCAACATGTGCAACTTTAATATGCTTTTTACGAGCGGCCAATGCTCCTGCTATTGTTGAATTTGTATCACCATATACCATAACCCAATCTGGCTTTTCCTCAACAAGAATATTTTCAATACCTTCCAACATTCTCCCTGTCATTGCACCATGGCCAAGACTGTTAATATCCAAGTGATACTTTGGTTTAGGCAAATTCATTTCCTCAAAGAAGATATTACTCATGTTATTATCAAAATGTTGCCCAGTATGAACCATTACTTCATTTAATTCATCATGTTTCGATATTTCATGGCTTATAACAGCGGCTTTAATAAACTGAGGTCTTGCTCCAATGATTGTTAATATTTTCATAAATAGTTGTATAAATAAAGGATTTTAATTTAATAGTTCTTTGTAAGCAGTTAGCAATTTCTTTTCTTCTTGCTCCCAATTATAAATAAGGGCAGCCTGATGTAAATTATCATCGTACGTCTCTTTTAAATCATTATCATTCATCATTTTCTCCATGCATCTTTGCAAATCTTGAGAATCCCTATCTTTGAATACCAATCCAATATTAGTCTCGTTAACGACCCTACTCATTTCAGGTAAATCGGAAACTATTACACAGAGACCCGATTGGATATATTCGAAAAGCTTATTAGGTAAAGCATAAAGATGATTCAAACAACTACCTATCATTGGATGTATTCCTACATCACCTCCCATTGTCCAATAGTGAAGTTGATTCTGAAGGACTGGGGGATGGAATATAATTTTTCCTTTTTCAATTAATGAAGATGCCAATTGCATCAAACTTTCCTTTTTATTGCCATCTCCTACAATGACCAGAATCGCATCTTGCCTGGTAATATTAGTCATTGCTTCGATAATTAGTTCTACCCCTCTATCCATCTGGAGTCCCCCTTGATATAGAAAAATGAATTTCTCTTTAGGAATATTTAATTTCTCTCTAAGGATGGCCCTGGATCGATCTAGTTCTTTTCTCAATGGCACATTAAGAATAAGTGTTGGTTTATTACTCAATTTCAAATTCTCATGTAATTTGACGGCAATACTTTCTGAAACAGTGATTACTAAATCACATTTTTTTGCAACAGTCCGTTCAAACCAAAGTCCTATTTTAAGAAAAGGGATTTTCCCTGTCCTATTCAAAAAAAGCTCATGAGAATCATATATCAACTTAGAAGAAGTGAAAATCTTTCCTAAATATCCAATAGGCAACGCATTTAAATCATGAGCATGAACTAACGATGGTTTCTTCATGATTACAATCCATGTTGCTCTTAAAATGAACTCAATATATTTAAACAATTGAAAAAACGGTTTTTTAGGAAGATTTTGAGTCCACAACTTTAACCTAATTACTTCGCAGCCGTCAAGAACTTCAGTTTCTTTTAGTCCTTTTTTATGTTGAGCTATTATAAAAACCTCTCGCCCGGTTTTCTTGCCTGCTACCGCAGTTCTTAAAACCCTAGCATCGTTAACGAAACTATTTACTACTATATTAATTATTTTTTCCATTTGAAATAGATACTGATTGATAAAAGTATAAAATGATAATTGCCCATATGGCTCCATGGCCAATTAGCGCTGTTAATAAAGAGCTATTGCAGAAAAACATAGCAGGACCAATAAGCATAGCAAAAGACAGTCTAAAATCAATCAATCGGGTGACAGAATCATATAGATATAAATAAAATGATAAAATCATTGAAAATACTATCATTCCAATATATCCAAAATTTGCAAATGCATCAGCAAGTACATTTGCATTCGCACTCGCGACATCATTATTAAACGAAAACTGACCTATGACATATGGCACTGCAACGTTGTAGACGGGCCCATTGCTAAAAAGTGAGCCAATAAAATTATTTGACGACATTAGAGCTTTAGGATTTTCGGAAAAAAAACTAAAGTACTGTCCGGTCAGATAACCTGGCATCACAAAAGTTCTTCGCAAAGCGATTGATGTCACGATATTAGGAGTCGCACTTTGTTCATTGAAAATAAAAAAGTCAACTAGCATGGCCAATCCAATTAATACGACTGTGCCTGAAATAATCAATAAAGGTAATCTCTTGAGCATATTATATCTTTGACTAAAATATAAAATTGCAACTATGACAAATCCAATAAACAATGCGGTTTTAAATCCAGTAGTCGAATAAATTATAAATTCTCCAAAAAACCCAATAACCAATAACCAGCGTGTACTTTTCTTCAAATAGCCCATAGCTATCAAAAAAGGATTAAATATATACATTAACCAACGAATGCTATAATTAGACCCTTCTCCCAACTCATCTTTAAATGAAGCTCGAACGTCGTATACATCCAAGATGGACACGAAATTCAAATTCAATCCAAATTGCTTTATCAGTAAATAATTATTGACTGCAAAAATTAGAAAGAATAACACATAGAAGGCAATTGGTGAGAGCTCAATGGGCGAAACCTTAATTAGACGAAAGAAGGTGATTCGTGAAATTAAATAGAAGCATAGAATCACTGCAAGAATAAAAGTTAGCACATCAACAAAGGGTTTCTCTAATGACAAATAGGGGATAATAATTGACGGAACTATTACCACAATGTATATAACCCAGAGAACAAAGGAACTCGCCCGCTTTATTTCCACAGGAATCCATAATGAAGGTATAAATGCTAGCGCGGAAACTATTATTAGCAAAAAATAATTAGGCACTACATGTTTATAAGGAAATTCAGGCACAAAGTACATATATCCTATTATTAGAATTAATATGTAAATCCCTGTCGCTAGTCTAATTGGTTTTTCCTTCATTGTTAGCCTCAATAACTTTCTTAAAGTCGCTTGGCGACAACCAGATATAATAAATAGGTCAATAAAATAAATAATATTGAACTTCCAAGTGAATAAATTTTCATAAAAAACATCAGTTCCTTATTAAGGACATATGCAAATACAAAGGGAACCACATTCGCTATTAAGATCCCTAACTGCATAAAAAAGAATAATCTTTGTTTTTCAAATGCAACAGCAATTGTACTCAAGGGTGAATAGATCATTCTAAAATAAAACATAGGTATTAGCACTTTTGCTATTGTTCCTGAAAACAACCACTTCGCTCCAAAAACAAGCACAAAAATATATTCTACACTGAAATATAGTGCCAAAAAAAAAGGTGTTGATACAATTATAATCTTTTTTAATGTGGATAAAAATATTGGACGAGAGTCTTTTTTTTCTCGAATATTTTCTGCGCAAACTTGAAATAGCAACTGTCCTAGATTTGAACTTACTAAAGAGAGTGGCATATTTAAGTATCGAAAGCTATAGGAGTAAAATCCTAATTGATTTAAACCGTATAAACTCGAAATAAAGAAATTATTCAAGCTTACAGATGCAGAATTAAGTAAAACACCCCAAGAGGAAACAAGGGGAAATTCCTTATATTTTACTGCGTTATAAATAATTCTTTCTTTTCTTACGGAATTCATCAGTTTTCTATTTTTCAAGAAAAATTTTAACATTTTTAAATTTCCGAAAAAATTTGACAATATAGTTCCAACGATCAACCCGGCTTTTAGAAATCCGAGCTGCCCCAAAAGTAGCTGAAATCCAGAACCAACTACCGACTTTAAAGTATTAGAAAAAGCTATTACTTTTATCTGCTTATGCCTCAATGAATAATTTCTAAGAATATTATAAAATGCTCCTAAAAACACCACAAGTGGAACATATAAAATCCACCTTCTTAAGCTTTGAGCATCTAAGATACTTAATATGTAATTTTTAAAAAAAAAGAAAAAGAAAAACAATATTGCAGAAATAAGAAAAGCGATAATAGTAGATAATAACGAAATTGCTATTGCATCAATCTCTTTCTTTGCCAACGAAATCGCAAATTCATATCTTAAACTTGAAAATGGGATTAACATAACACAGATTCCGTTGAACAATGCCAGAATACCAAAATCTTTAGGATCATAGATTCTTGCCAAAAATATACTTGCAACCAAAGGGATAGCCTGAGATATTATGGACCCAGATAACAAAATTGAAAATTGCTTATTGAAATCGGATGCAAAAATCTTTGCTACTTTACTTTTATAACGGTTCAAGTAATTAGACAACCTTATTTATTTTTAAGTTGTATATTCTTTCAATAATATCAACAACTTTTAATCCCTCTAATGCATTAGTTGTTATTGCAGCCCTACCTTTTAATACATCAACTACATTTTCAATAATATAATGGTGATTCGCAGCAGAGCCTTTATAGGCACCATAATCATTTCCCGGGTTAGTTGGGGCGAGTTCAGGCATAGTATAGTCCTTAACATGACAATGTTCAACCTCGTTCATATATTGGCCACCTATTTTAACTGAACCATTTTCAGCAATAATTGTCATACTACTCTCTAAATTTTGATTCCAGATAGAAGTAGAATAATTTAGTGACCCCATACCACCATTTACAAAATCAAAACTTACAAATCCTGAATCTTCAAAATCTGTCAGTTCAGCATGATTAAAATCATTAAACTTAGCCTGGATATTTTCCATATCACCAAATAGCCAATACATAATGTCAATAAAATGAGAAAACTGAGTATATAAAGTTCCACCATCTAGATCTTTTTTCCCGTGCCAGCTCTCAGGCTTATAGTATCTATTATCACGATTCCAGTAGCAATTTAGTTGCACCATATAAATTTTCCCCAATTTACCTGACTCAATCAAATCCTTAATCCATACTGAAGGCGGAGAATATCTATTCTGCATTACAGCAAACAAATGTTTATGCACATGAAGTGCCTTGAATATCACTTTTTCTGCATCATTACGGGTTAAAGCCATAGGTTTTTCAACCACAATATGCTTCCTAGCCTCTAAGCACTTTAAGGATTGTTCAGCATGAAAGCCATTCGGCGAAGCTATGTTAACTACATCTACATCAATTCCTGAGGCCAAAAATTCATCAATACTTTTAAAAAAAGGTACATTAAATTTATCAATCCCTAATTTAGAGGCGTCTTGAGTATCTATTAATGCTACTAATTCAGATTCTTCATTACGGGAAATCATTTCCGCATGTCTTTTACCAATGTGTCCGCATCCTATTACAGCGAACTTAATTTTTTCATGTGTTGCCATCTACTTAATTCTGCTTACTATACTGTTTTCTAATTTATATTCTTGTTGACTTTCTTCACACACTGCCAATCCAGCTTGATCGAAGTTCAATCTATGTCCATATTCACTTACCCATCCCAATTGTCTTGCAGGATTCCCTACAACCAATGCATAAGGTGGAATTGTCTTAGTTACTACAGCACCCGCTCCAATAAACGCGTAGTTACCAATATCATGACCACATACAATGGTCGCATTAGCTCCAATAGATGCCCCTCTACCCACATGTGTTTTAGAATACTGCCCACGTCTATTTACTGCACTTCTAGGGTTTGTAACGTTTGTGAAAACCATTGAGGGTCCTAGGAAAACATCATCATCACAAGTGACTCCTTCATATATAGAAACGTTATTTTGTATCTTAACATTTTTCCCTAGCTTCACACCAGGTGAAATAACAACATTTTGACCAATATTGCATTTTTCTCCTATTACACAATTAGACATTATGTGAGAGAAATGCCAAATCTTCACGCCGTCACCAATATGAGCTCCTTGATCAACAATCGCGGTTTCGTGCACAAAATACTTGTCTTCCATTTTATTTAAAAAAATTTACAACATTTTCTATAATGTAATTCTGTACCTCATCTTTCATTTCAGTATGAATAGGTAATGAGATAACTTCCTTACACAATCTTTCTGCTATTGGGAAATCACCCTCCTGATATCCATAAACTTTATATGCTTGCTGTAGATGCACAGGAATTGGATAGTAAACCATACTAGGAATCCCTTTTTGTTGCAAATATGCTTTGAACTCGTCTCTTCTTCCTTTTTCAATTCTACAAGTATATTGATTAAATACATGTGTCGAATATTTAGCACGTGCTGGAATATTTAGACCAGAAAGAGAACTGAATGCATTATCATATTGTACCGCTACTTTTTGTCTGGCTGCACTGTAATCGTTAAGATATCCAAGTTTAACATCAAGAATAGCCGCCTGAATAGTATCTAGTCTTGAGTTTACACCAATTGTTTCATGGTGATATTTTTTTCGTTGACCATGATTAGCTATCATATTAATTTTCTCGCCCAATTCTGCATTTTGGGTTAGTAATGCACCCCCGTCTCCAAAACAACCAAGGTTTTTAGAAGGGAAGAAAGAAGTGGTTCCAATGTCACCTACCGTCCCGGCAAAAGCTTTTGAACCATCTTTATAAATGTATTCAGCCCCCATTGCTTGCGCTGTATCTTCAATTATCGCAATATTATGCTTCTTGGCAATTGCAAGAATAGCCTCCATATTAGAACATTGGCCAAATAAGTGTACTGGAATTATCCCAACTGTCCTATCAGAAATGACATCCTCTAACTTTGTGTGATCTAATTCAAATGTATCTTCCTTTACATCAATAAATTTGGGTATTAAACCTAACAGTGCTATTACTTCAACCGTAGCTATATAGGTAAATGCAGGAACAATTACTTCATCACCGGGTTTAAAATCTAGACCCATCATAGCAATTTGCAAAGCATCAGTACCATTGGCACAAGTGACAGCAGATGTTACATTATTGAATTTCTGGAGACTACTAACAAATTTCTTTACCTGGGGTCCATTTATATAAGCAACTTCCTCCACTGCATCCAATAAAGCCTTATCAATTTCAGGCTTAATTTTTAAATATTGACTTTTTAAATCAACCATTTGAATGGCATCTTTCATAGATATCTATTTATATTTTTTCACTAATTAATTTTCCAATTGATAAACAAGATGTTGCCGCTGGCGAAGGGGCATTACGTACATGAATGATATTTTTTGACTCCAAAATATTAAAGTCATCTATCAAATTACCCGATCTATCGCAGGCTTGGGCTCTAACCCCGGCTCCTCCAGGAACAAGATCATCCTCAGTAATTTCTGGTAGTAGTTTCTGAAGTGCGTTTGTAAAAGCAGCTTTAGATAAAGAGCGATGAATCTCGCCCATTCCTATTTTTCCGTATTTAGCAGCAATCTTCCAGAATCCAGGCCAAGCAAAAGTTTCGCCAACATCACGCAAGCTAAAGTCCTTAAATTTATACCCTTCCCTTTTAAAGGCCAGAACTGCATTTGGCCCTGCTTCCACGCCACCTCCTATCATACGTGTAAAATGTACGCCAAGAAAAGGAAATTTAGGATCTGGAACTGGATAAACAAGGTTCTTAATCAATCCCTCTTTTTCCGGGCGCAACTTATAGTATTCACCCCTAAATGGAATAATACGTAAATCATTTGATTGTTCAGTTAAGCTAGCTATTCGATCCGAGAATAAACCTGCACAACTTACAAGATTTTGTGAAGTATATGAATGTTTATCCGTTTCTACTCTAATAGAATCACCTTCCTTCTTAATAGCAATTACTTCTTCATTGAAATTGGCATCGCCACCGAACTGGTTCTTAAAAAGCTCTAATAATACTTCAGCCATCCTTGGATAATCAATTATCCCAGTCTGAGGAACATGAATACCAGCAATACCTGCACAGTGCGGTTCAAAATCCTTTATTTCAGCTGATGACAGTTTTCTAATACCATCAAGTCCATTTTCAATTCCCCTTTGGTAAATGTTATCAAGTCCACTTAATTCGCTGGCATCAGTTGCAACGATAATCTTACCACATATATCGTATGGTATATTGTATTGCTTTGCAAATTCAAGTAATGAATGATATCCAGAAATACAGTTTTGCGCCTTTAAGCTACCTGGTTTATAATATATTCCACTATGAATAACACCGCTATTGTTTCCAGACTGATGTACCGCAACCCCCTTTTCTTTTTCGATGATAAGGATTTTTCGATCAGGATTTTTTATCTTAAGGTTGTACGCAACGGACAATCCGACAAGTCCAGATCCAATAACGATTGTATCGTATTTATAAACGTCCATCAACTAAAGATCTATCCAGGCAAGCCTTAGTATCAAAGATAACCCCATTGTTACGCTTAATCTTTTTATAATCAAACTTCAAGAACTCATTATGGGCAACAGCGACGATGACAGCATCGTAAACCATCGTCTCGTCAAGCTTATTTAATATATCAACGTTGTACTCATGTTTCACTTCTGCTGCATCAGCCCATGGATCAAAAATATCTACATCTAGTCCAAACTGGATTAATTCATGATATATGTCAACCACTCGTGTGTTTCTAACATCAGGGCAATTTTCTTTAAATGTTACGCCCATGATCAAAGCTCTTGAGCCTTTAATCTTGTGATCCTTTTGAATCATAAGTTTAACAACTTTATCAGCAACAAAAGGGCCCATGTTATCATTAACACGACGACCTGATAGGATTACTTGAGGATGATACCCTAATGATTGAGCCTTGTGAGCCAAATAATAAGGATCTACGCCAATACAGTGTCCGCCTACTAATCCAGGTTGGTATTTCAAAAAATTCCATTTAGTTCCAGCAGCTTCAATAACGTCGTTGGTATCTATCCCAATGCGATCAAAAATTAAAGCCAATTCATTAACAAATGAAATGTTTACATCTCGTTGGGCATTTTCAATTGCCTTGGAAGCCTCTGCAACTTTTATACTCGGAGCTTTATGAGTCCCTGCAGTAATAATTGATCCATAAAGATCATCAACTCGGTTTGCGATCTCAGTCGTAGATCCCGATGTCACTTTTTTAATCTTAGTTAGTGTATTTATTTTATCTCCTGGATTAATTCTTTCTGGAGAATATCCAGCAAAGAAATCCTTGTTAAACTTTAGCCCAGAAAATTTCTCAAGTACAGGAACGCAATCCTCTTCTGTACACCCAGGATACACAGTAGATTCGTAAATCACAAGATCTCCTGACTTGAGGATTGAACCCAGCATTTCAGATGCTTTAATTAAGGGAGTCAGATCTGGTGATTTAAATTGATCAATAGGAGTTGGAACTGTAACAATGAAAGTGTTATATTTTTTAAGATCTTCCTTATTGAAAGAAAAAGAGAGTCCTATTTTTGACTTACTTTCCTTTTTACTAGCCATTGTTTTGTTTAGATCCTCTAAATTGGCTTCCTGTGTGCGATCTCTACCATCATTAAGTTCTTCAACTCTAGACTTATTGATGTCAAATCCCAATACATCATATTTTTTACCAAACTCAATTGCTAAGGGCAATCCTACATAGCCCAGGCCAATAATAGCAATTTTTGAATTGCTAACGCTTAACTGCATAATTATCTAATTAAAATCGTTTAAAAAAATCTTTAAAAATAGTTCTAAATGTTGCTTTATGATGCTGAGCATCATCAGAGTAATATCCATAACCATAACCGTAGCCATAACCGTAGCCATAACCATAACTTCCTCCTAATTGAATTCCATTAAGGATAATATTTAGTTTAGGAAACTTATTTGATTTGTATAGGTTATCAAAATGGAAAATTTGACTCTTAAGAGTTACCCCATGCCTTACAATATAAATGCTGGCATCAGCCAGACGTGCAAGAATCTGAGCATCAGTAACCAGACCAATTGGAGGGGTATCAATAATTATTTCGTCAAAGTTACTTTTTAAGTAATCTATCAAATCTTCTATTTCAAAACCAATTAACAGTTCAGAAGGATTTGGCGGCACTGGTCCAGAGCCAATAACCATTAAGTTGGGTGTTATATTAGATGGTTGAATGATTTCTTCGATACTTGCTTTACCAATCATATAATTACTCAACCCAATTCGATTATTTAAGTTTAAATATTTACTAACCTTTGGTTTGCGAAGATCCAGCTCTAATAGCACAGTTTTTTTGCCGCTGATAGCAAACGCTGTCGCAATATTAGTCCCAACGAAACTTTTTCCCTCTCCTGACATACTAGAGGTAAATAAAGTAACGAAACCTCTTTTTTCTTGTCTCTTGCCCTGGACAAAATTCAGATTAGTTCTAATTGCTCTAAATTGTTCAGCAATGGCCTTACGGCTGTTCGCATGTACAACGATTGCTTCAGAACCTTCCTCGTACATTAATTCCCCTAGGATTGGAGCTGAAGTAATTTTCGATATATCTGCTGAAGATCTAACCTTATTGTTGATTAGCTCTTTACTATAGATATAGCCAATAGGAATTATTAATCCAAAAGCAATAGCCATTAAATAAGTAAGTACTTTTCTAGGCTTAATAGGAGCGATCGAGGAGAATGCGGCATCCACTACTCTACTATCTGCAACAGCTGAGGCATAAGATAGTGCTGCTTCTTCTTTCTTCTGCAAAAGATACAAATAAAGGCTCTCTTTGATGCTTTGCTGTCTCTTTATACTGATAAATTTTCTTTCCTGACCAGGTATTTTTTTTATAGATCCTTCGTATTGATTACTATAAGACGTCAATCCTTTTAGAGTACTTTCTAAAGATTCTTGGATATTTTTAATATTTGATTTTATACCAGCTCTAATGGCATCAATCTGCTGATTTAACGAATCAAAAATTGGATTATTTGGTTGTGTGGTAGCTAATAAATTTATCTTTTTAAGTTGTAACTCACTCAATTGATTTATTTGACTCAAAAGCACTGGATCATCTATTCCCATAGTACTTGGTAATTTTTCCTGCGCACTTTGGGAATCAACATAGCGCTGAATATCCTTAATCACTCCAAGCTTTAGATTCACCTCATTCAGTTTGGCATCATTTGTTTTTACATTATCTAGATACAGTTGAGCCTCACTACTAATATCAGTCAATCCTTGGCTACTTTTAAAACCTTCAACATCTTTTTCAACCTCTACTAACTCTCCTGTTATTAAAGCAAGTCGTTCGTCAATAAAATCAATTGTACTTTGAGTAGTCCTATTTTTATCCGCCAGGGCCGCTTCATTATAAACTTGAATTAAGGTATTTAGGATATCCTTACCTCGTTTAACAACGGCACTTTGATACACCAGTTTCAACACAGTAGATTGCTTGGTAGTTACTGATACTGATAGGTTTGACAAACAATCATCAACAACCTTTATAGGATCACTAAAGACCACCGAAAATGATTGATTCTTTTCAATAGTAAATGATTCGGTCTTATCGATCTTATAAACGCCGAGAAAATTACGCTGCATCTGATTTAATAATCCGGTTATTTTTTTTCCACTCTCTTCATTTTCCAGAGAATAATGCATTTTATCCGGTAGCGTAAGTTTCCAGTGTTTACCAAGGTAATCTTCATGAATTTCAAAGGTTTGAATGTTTACCGGTCGGTTTTCATAGATATCTCTACTAACAACACGGCCCTCGCCACTTAGATTAACATTAAGATTTAAACGTTTAACTACTGTAGCCATTAGGGTCTTCGATTGCAATATTTCTACTTCATTCTCAACAACCTTAGATCCACCTACTAAATCCAATTGACTTAAAATATCATCGGCAGGCATGCCCTTTTTTTCATCCTTAATCAGTAAAGTACTGCTAATCTCATAAACTGGCTGAGTATATCTTAAGTATAAAAATGCGATAATAAGAGTAAATATTATGCCAAAAAAGAATACAGGCCAGTGATATAGATATTTTCTTACTATTTCACCGACATTAATAAATTCCTCTTCCGATGATATTCCCTCCAGATTTCCCGGGTTTATTTCTTTATTCATAAATCAATTTCACAATTAAAAACGGC
Organism: uncultured Pedobacter sp.; assembly: GCF_946479715.1. The sequence goes on from NZ_CAMLHF010000028.1 coordinate 23,531, forward strand.
TGATAATTAAGGCTATCACCGACAAGGCAGATAAAATGATACTAACGTTTCTATAACTCGAGTCAACACTAGCATATTTAGCATTGCCAGGCTGTATATATAAAATATCATTATTCTGCAGATAATAATAAGGAGAATTGAATATTTCCTTTTTTTGCATATCTAGGCGAATATATTGTCTTTTACCGTCTTGTTCCCGAATCAAAAGCACATTATTTCTAACAGCCGTTATACTTAAATCCCCCGCCATACTTAATGCCTCAGAGACATTGACACGTTCATTGTTTACAGGATAAACTCCTGGCTTTGCAACATCGCCCAACACCGACACCCTGAAATTAACTAATCGGATACTAACTACAGGTTCCTTGAGGTAATTCACTAATTTATTTTGAATTAAAGTTCTGGCTTCGCTAGTAGTTAACCCTTCAAGTTTTACAGAACCAATTAAAGGCAATTGAATCGTTCCTGCTTCATCCACCATAAAACCATTTGATGTATTTGTTGGATTAATATTTGGGGTGGTGTTTCCTTGTATGGAGCTTGTAGTTCCAAGATTAAAAATAGCAGAAGCTTCAGGATTTAAGCTACTAACAGTGATGGCAAGGATATCATTTTTTTGAATCTTTAAGATTGTTTGATTCTTAATTTGCTCTTGAATCGTTGAATCAGCAGGTAAATCTGTAAAATAAGGTACCGATTTATATTTCACACCGCATGAACTCATAAAGAACAATGCAACAATTAAATAAAAGAATTTTCTCATAGGCTTATATAGCACATTTATTAAATTTTCCAAAGATAATACTTAAGATTTACTCTTGAATGATAAATAATCATTAATTGTACGGTTTACTATTAAGTACAAATTATCCTTTGCTGTAATTCACAGCCCCATTCACAAATTCCATACCATAAAGTTTTAAATTTTATACTTAGCTTCGTATTTGATTAATTATAATAAAAAAAGATTCCATGTTTTTTTTCAATCGTTCCAGTAAATCTAAGTACACTGATTTTAGCTCAATAGGCATTGACATGCATTCTCACCTAATTCCTGGGGTTGACGATGGATCAAAGGACATACAAGATAGTATTCAATTAATTTCCGGATTAAAAGAGTTAGGTTTTCATCATCTGATTACCACACCGCACACTTTACAAGACATCCATCCTAATACTACCGAAACTTTAAAAAATGGGCATTCATTACTGGAAGGCAAGCTGCCTGATGGAATTACCTTAAATCTTTCATCAGAATATTACCTGGATGAACAGTTTCATGACCAACTAAGTCAAGGGAATTTAATGCCATTGCCCGGTAACAGGTTGTTGGTAGAATTCAGCCAGATTTCAAGACCACATGATCTGGAAGAAGTATTTTTTGACCTAGGGATTAAAGGTTATCAGGTTATCCTTGCCCACCCAGAAAGATATTTATTCTTTCACAAACAGTTCGATTATTACAAACGAATTAAAGAAATGGGTGTTGAATTGCAGGTTAATGCACTATCCCTAACGGAACATTATGGTAAACACATCAAATCAATTGCTGAAAAATTAATCGAAAAAGACATGATTGATTTTATTGGAACAGATATCCACCACGTTAGGCATCTGGAAGGTTTAAAAAGAGTTCCATTAACAAAGCATTTCGAACGTTTGGTAGACAGTGGGTTACTAAAGAATGCTACCTTGCATTCTCATGGCCAGTAAGCACTTGCCAGGCCGTTAAGAATACAATCTTTAAATCGAGTAGAAAGGACCAGTTTTCTAAGTACCAGATATCGGCCTCAACTCTTGCGGCCATAGAATCGTCGATCTTGGTTTCACCCCTGAATCCCTTAACCTGTGCCCAACCGGTAATGCCCGGTAACAAAAAATGCCTGACCATAAATTGGTCTATAATGGCTGAATATTCCGCAGTATGCTGCAGCATATGTGGCCTTGGCCCTACCACAGACATCTCCCCAATCAACACATTAAAAAACTGGGGCAGCTCATCAATACTGTTCTTACGCATAAACGCGCCAATTTTGGTAATCCGGTCATCGTCTTTAGTCGCCTGTTTGCAATCTGCATCCGAGTTCACCTTCATGCTTCTGAATTTGAGACAATAAAAGGGCTGGTTATCCTTTCCCGATCGCAGCTGCTTAAAAAAAACAGGACCTTTTGATTCCAATTTGATCAAAATTGCCATGAGGGGTAGCATCCAGCTCATCACAAAAACAATAACAATAAGCGAAAAAACCACATCAAAGATCCGTTTAACCACCTGGTTAATCATGATCTCCAAAGGCTCCATCCGTTGACTTAATATCGGTATATGTCCATACACCTGTACTTTAACATTCTTCTTAAAATAGTGTTTTATATCGGGCACAAGCTTAAAACGAATCATCTCCTTATCCGCCTCCCGCATCAGGATATTTATCTTATCCAATGAGCTATCGGGTAATGCGCAAAAGATCTCCCTGATACTGCTCCCCTTAACGTAATCGATGCAGTCGCTTACCTTACCCAAAATATTAAAGCCTTCATCGTCATCCTCAATATGGTCGTCAAAAAAACCAACCACCTTATAACCCAGATGCGTATCAAACTCCATATGTTTTTTTAATGCCAAACCCAATGGGCCTGCTCCTACAATAACCACCTTCTTGTAATTGATTAAACTTTCTCTCCTGGAACGACGAAACAGCAAAAACACAATCTTTCCGACAAGGAATAAGCCTGAAAACACAACAAAAGTAAACGACAGCAATTGATAAGATTGGTTTAGGTCTTTGATGGTATAGATCAATATGCCCATGAAGGCTGCAAACAAAAGTAAGGACCCTAAAGCCTGCTTAATGGTTGGAATGGCATCCTTAACAAAAATATCGCTATACAAGCGGGTGAGCTGTGTTACATTAAACCATACAAAATTGATGAGGAGGACATTCAGTAAATTGATATGCTGCAAATCTGTAAATCTAACGCTTTGATAGGTCATCACATAACCAATATAACCCGCCAGGTTGATCAGAAACAAATCAATCAATATACTTATTACTTTATAATAAGTCCGGTACTGTTCATTCATAGATAAGTGCAAACTTAGTCATAAATTTAGATTATGATTTAAATATGCTAAATTTGACGATTCATCTATCAAACTTGAAACAATTTTTAACAGGTTCATACAACCGTATAAAAGACACCAATATCTTATCGAATTTTGCGAATCTGAGTAGTATTCAGCTTTCGAATATACTGTTGTTAATTATTATCTTTCCAATCATTACACATAAAATTGGCATCGAAGCCTTTGGTTTTGTAATGCTTGCCAATTCATTTTCTTCATTAGCCGGAATCATTGTCAACTATGGCACAAATCAAACAGGAATAAGGGACATCGCAGGAAATCTCAAAGACCCAGAAAAACTAAGAGCGGTATTCTACAATACCTTATGGATAAGGTTATTATTCTTTATTGCATATATCCTGGTTGTTTATGTAATGCAATGGTTCAACATTAAGTATTATTTATTTATACTTTACGCCATTCCATTGGTACTCTCAGAGGTATTGAATCCTCTCTTTTTCTTCATAGGAATTGAAAAATTAAAGTTTTACAACATTTCAAATCTAGCTTCCAAAGTATTGTCTATTATTTTGCTCATCTTCTTTATAAAAGATGCAAGGGATGCGGAATGGGTAAATTTTATTATGGGAATGGCCACAGTGGTTACTTTTTTATACCTCCTGTTCAATGCAATCCCGAAGTTCAGCCTCTCTTTTCAACTTCCGGTAAAGACTGATATTTTGAGAATTACCCGAGACAACTTTTACCTGACAATAAATAACATTTCTACTAACCTGCAACAATCCATTATCATTTTTGCCCTTGCTAAATGGGGCAATGCCTCCTGGCTTGGAGCATATACACTTTGCGACAAAGTAGTCGGCTCTTCCAGGATTCTGCTCATTACTGTATCCAATGCCGTTTATCCAAAATCTGCCCAGCTATATAAGGAAAGTACCAGATTATGGAAAGTATACCGACAACGAATGCAATTCATTCTCGCAGGAATTTTCTTTGTCGGGTCTGTTCTTCTCTTTTTCTTTGCGGGTTTTGCTGTTCGGGTTCTTTCAGGAGAGGAAAATGAAACAGCCATCATCTATTTAAGGACAATGGCATTATTCCCTGCTATTTCTGCTTTAAACGTATTAAATGTACTGGATCAACTGCTCAAAAATAATAGTGTTTACATTTTCAGGATCGCAATGATCATGTTTGCATTTTCTGTGGCCCTTGCATTCCTGCTCTTACATTATGCCAATTATAAATGGTTTGGTTCATTTACAGTAATTATTGAACTTTGCGCTTTGTTTATGTATCAATATGTGGTAAAGAAACCCGCCATCCAAAATGTCTAAACCTGTAGCCCTGATCCTGCTCAACTGGAATACTCCGGAGTACACCGCTGATTGCATAAAATCTGTACTTGAATATTGCAACCCTGATCATTTTGACATCATTGTAACCGATAACGGATCTACAGATGGTTCTCTGGAACTTCTGCAAAGTCAATTTCCCGACCTCATTTACCTTGACAATAAGGAGAACCTGGGTTTTGCAGAAGGAAACAACCGTGCAATTGATTATAGCATCAGTAAGGATTATACCTACTCATTGATCATGAATACCGATACGCTGGTGGATAGCGATATCATCAGCAAAATGATGCAACACCTGCAAAACCATCCCGAAGCTGCTGCGGTTCAGCCTGCCATTTATTGGATGCACGACAGAAAAAAGATCTGGAATGGTGATTCTTATGTAAACTTTGTGCTTGGGTTTACCTATAACAAAAAGAACACTCCTGAATCATCAGATGAACAGGATTATAAAAAGGTAGAATGGGTTACCGGCTGCTGTTGCCTGGTAAGAAACGAGGTATTGAAGCAAACGGGAGGCTTTAACAAGAAGTTCTTTTTATACTATGAAGATGTGGAACTCTCTTTCCGGCTCCGTGCACAAGGGTATGAACTGCATTACCTTCCTTCCTGCAAAATGTACCATGAAGCCGGCGCTTCCGGAAAGGCGAAACAAAACAATGAGGGCACTTTAAGCCCGGTTATTCACTACTATGTAAATAGAAACAAGATCTGGTTTTTGCGTGGCTATGGTAAGCCATTATTCTATCCCCTGGTATTTTTGTACAATGCACCCTACTACCTTGCCTTGTATTCTTATTTTAAGCTAAGGGGAAGAAATAAAAAAGCTGAATATTTATTTAAAGGATTGAAAGATGGATTTTTCACTCCGAAAAACTTAATTTGGCCATCGAAACCGTAAATTCAACAAAGAGCTAACTATGTTTATTTTTCCCCTGATCTTTATTTGTTCTTTTGTAATGGCAGTAAGAGAGATCTTAAGGGGAAATACAAGCGGCTTGCTGCTGTTCATGATCTTCGGTCTCTCCATCTACACCACCACCATGTCGGTTACGTTTATGCTGGGCCTGAAGAGCATCATACCCACCATGCAGTTCTTTAAAGAGGCCTTGATATTTGGTGTCCTCCTTTTAAATCTGGCCAACTTAAAATATCGACCCCGGTTTCACCTGATCGATTACACCATAATGGCCTTCTTGCTGTACCTGATTCTGTATGCATTGCTGCCGATAGGTGAACAGGGGCTGTTCGACCGACTGATTGCGCTGAAAAGCACGGCCTTTTATATTATGGTATATTTTGTTGGGCGTACCATCGATGCAAAAGAAATTTACATCAATAAATATTTTAATTACCTGGTGCTGCTCACCATCGCCGCTGGAGCGGTGCTGGTAGTAGAGCTCCTGATGTATCAGCAGTTACAATTACGCACCGGCTACGCCGAATACAATTATTATTTTTTTAACGCTGAGCCTAGCGGACAGTATGGGATCAGTACAACTTTTGATTCTGACAGTGGCTACAGGCGTTTCGCCAGCTTTTTCACCAACCCGCTTGAGCTTGCAGCGGCTTCCATAATTTCGTTAGCTGTTATAGCTGGCCTATACACAACCGACAATAATAAATTGAGGATCAATACCGTAGGAATGCTGGGATTAGGCGCTTCCTTTTTAGCCATACTTTTCGCCTTATCAAGGGCACCATTGGCCAGTTATTTTGTGGTAATTTACGTATACGCATTGCTCACTAAAAGAAAGGCAATAACCCATATTATTCACCTTGGCTTTTGCATAGTGGCCATGTATGTGGCTTATTTATTCTGGCAATTTGAACAAAATCATGAGGGTATTATTCAAATTCTGGTTAACACCATTGATTTTAGTGACCCTTCCAGTATCGGACACCTTCAGCAATGGGTAGAAGGTGTATTGGCGATAATCAACAACCCGATGGGACTTGGTTTAGGTTCATCAGGAAGGGTGGCGGGAACCCTGGGTGAAAACGTGGGTGGTGAAAATCAATACATCATTATTGGTGTACAAGCCGGCATCATTGCTTTATTGTTATATCTATGCATATATGTAATGGTGATCAGAACAGGTATAAAATGGCTGTCTAAACTGAAAGGTAAAGAAAGACAGGTGTGCTTAACCGTGTTATTGATAAAAATCGGTTTCATCATTCCATCGCTGACCTCCGAATTTGAAGGTTCTGCATACATTTCTTACATTAACTGGTTCTTAACCGGTTTGCTGATCAATATGATTATGAAACCAATGATAACCCAAACTAAACCTGCTGATGATCATTGAGAAATTAATAAGAACATTAAAAGGAGACCCTAATTATAAATGGGAAAGTCCTTATTCTACGAGAGACTTATTCAGTGTGAGTTTTCACAGATGTGTACAGGTAATTAGAGGGTTATTCCTAAAACCTTTTCTAAAGAAATCATCGGGCCTGATCTTTATTGGCAGTAACGTAAAAGTACGTCACGCTTATCAGCTTACTGCAGGGAAAAACCTGATTCTTGAGGATGGGGTGAGCATCAATGCCTTATCTGAACAGGGCATCATACTGGGTGATCATGTTTCGATTGCGCGCAATTCCATCTTGTTTTGTACAGGAATTATTGCCCAAAAAGGTACCGGTATTACCATTGGCGATAGAACCGGCATAAGCGCTCGTGCTTACTTTGCCGGGCAGGGCGGCATTACGATTGGAAATGATGTGATTATGGGGCCAAACGTGCAGGTTTTTTCTGAGAACCATGCTTTTTCGGACCCCAACCTTACGATAAAAGAACAAGGTGTGGTCAAAGACCCGGTAGTGATTGGGAACAATTGCTGGATAGGTGGTGGCGCCACCATTCTTGCAGGTGTGCACATTGGTGATGGTTGCGTAATAGCTGCAGGGAGTGTGGTTACCAAATCTGTAGCGGCAAATTCCATTGTTGCAGGCGTACCGGCTAAGGTTATTAAAAGCAGAGTGTAACATGCCGAAACCATTGATTATAGGAGTAGATGTCCGCGACTTAAGATTAGCCAGAACAGGTACCCGTACCTATCTGGAAGAATTGGTCAAGGAATTTAAAAAAATGAATGGCAATGGCATTCAGTTTCATTTCCTGGACACTGATTTCCCGGTTTATACGGGGAATAAAAAGATATTCAAACTTATTGAACATGCCCGGTATCAGCTCTGGAAGCAATTGATCTTACCGATAAAGGCGTTTTCAAAAAATTGCAATGTGGTTTTCTGCACCGACAATTTTGTGCCACTGATTCATTTAGGTTACAAGACCATACCTGTTTTTCATGATGCCTTCTTTTTTGAAAATCCTGAGAATTATGGGCGCCTATGGCTTTGGCTTTATAAAAAAACAGCCATTCCTGCTGCTAAACATTCTCCTTTTATAGTTACTCCAACGCAATACGCAAAAGATCAGATCGCCCGTTATACTGGTATTGCTGAAAAAAAACTGGTCGTAATTTATGAGGGGCCAAAGGATTTAAATACAGATCGTGAGGTTTCCGGTGAAGCTGAGAAATTGTTTAAAGCTTTTTCTATTACACAATCGGGTTATATCCTTCATGTGGGCACCCTATTTAAAAGGAAGAACATTCCTGCCCTGATCAATGCCTTTAAGCAGATTAAAGCATCGGGTTATCCGGAGCTGAAATTAGTACTGGCAGGTTCCTTCCCGGCAAATAGTCAGGAAAGCGATCAAAGTTTAATTATAGATACCATTGAAAATTCCGGACTCAGGGACCAGATTGTGCTTACTGGCTACTTGTCGGATGGAGAACTGGCCTTGCTTTATAAAAATGCTTTAATGTATGTTTTCCCTTCGATAAATGAAGGCTTTGGGATTCCGATACTGGAGGCTTTTAAATATAATTTACCAGTGCTTGTAGCCAACAACACCAGCCTTCCTGAGGTGGGTGGCGATGCGGTACTGCAATTTAATCCCTTTGATATCGCCGATATGTCGCTGAAGATAAAATCTGTATTAGATGATGAGCGTCTCCGTAAGGAAATGGCGGACAAAGGACGGCAGCGTTTGGCCCGGTTCTCCTGGGAAAAAGCAGCTTTAGAATTGATCGAAGTATTTAGGAAGGTCGTTTAACAATGTTTTTGTCCACTGTGCAGCACCAGTAGCATTTAAATGTGAAGTGTCGTGAAAAAGTTTGCATTTACCCTTAAATTCTGCACTGCTTCCATAATCAAGATAATTAACATTCATTTTTGTCAGCAGCTGGAGGAGCTTTTCTTTATACACATTTTTGTCATTCTCATGCGCTTCTATTAACGGAGTTGTCGTAATCAATAGCTTCACTTGTTTTGACTGGATAAAACTGATCAGTTTTATCAGGTAATCGATCTTATTTTTATCAAAAGCAATTTTCCCCCTATCTGCTTCTTCACGGTTGACAGTTCCTGCACACATGTCTCCTTCTACCGGATCATAACCCAGGCTCTCCATGCTTTTACCAAAGGAATGACCATAGGTATTTAAAAAGATATAACCCAGAGTGGAATTGTACCTGTACAAATGGGAGTTGGCTTTTAATGCTGCCCTATCCGGAATTAAGGAAATGGTAGAATCAATCACGGGATTAACATGATAATAAGGCAACAAGATCGCCAGCCTTTCATAATCCGTAGGATCATAACGCAATTCATTGTAATCTAAATTCAGGATAATGAGTTCAGGTTGATATCGGGATAAAACGCTCTTCACTAATGGATAGGTATACAAAAGGCTTTGCCCCTGGTTCCCAAAATTAAAAACAGATTTCGACAATGTTTTTGCCATTAATGGTGCATCAAAATGCTGTGCGGCATGGGAGTTACCAAAAATAACAACCTGCTCTTTACCCTCGTTTATGGCATGTGAAGTGGTAAAATATTTCCCGCTGCGCTGTTTATTGAACAAGTATTTTAGCACCAGCCCTCCTGCTAAATCAGCAACTACTAAAGCAAGGGCTAAAATCAGTAACTTAACTAAAAGTGTTTTTACATTTTTGCTCATCTCCCTTTATTTAGAACTGAAAATAGATAAACTGCCCCTCACTAAATACACCAAACAGCATAATGATCATTGCGATAAGGGTATAATAACAATACCTGGTCACCAGATTATTTGGCAGTAATTTATATAAATGCGGCTTGTATTCGGTTATAAATTCGAAAAACATTAATGCCAGGATGGCCACACAGGCATAATAGAAATGATCTTTAGGGTTACCGGGATAGAATGGTCCTTCAAATCTGATGATCTTACCCAATATAGAAATGGCATCGGTGATATTGGATGCACGGAAGAACACCCAGGTAATGCAAATCAAGGAGAAGGTAAATATGGTTTTTAGTCCTGTTTTGATCAGGTTATCTCTTCTTGATGATTTAGGGATCATGGATTCGATAATCAGCAATATCCCATTCAAAGCCCCCCATACCACATAGGTCCAGTTGGCACCATGCCATAGCCCGCTGATTAAAAATACGATTAACAGGTTGCGGTATACCAAAACCTTACTTTTAACCTTACTACCGCCCAATGGGATATACACGTAGTCTTTAAACCAGGTGGATAAAGAGATGTGCCACCTGCGCCAGAATTGTGAAACAGAGGTGGCCAGATAGGGCCTGTTAAAATTCTTCATTAAATCAAAACCCATCACCCGTGCCGCGCCAATAGCGATATCGGAATAGGCAGAAAAATCACAATAGATCTGAAAGGCAAAAAAAACGGTAGCACATGCCAGCGACTGGCCCGATTGGGTAGCGGAGTTGTTATAAATGGTATCTACATAAATCCCTATTCTATCGGCAATGACCAGCTTTTTTAAGAACCCGATCAGCATTTGCTTTAGTCCCGAACTCACTCTTTCCAAGCTAAATTCATGCTTTTCATGGAACTGATGCAGCAGGTTCTGCGGCCTTTCTATCGGCCCTGCCACCAATTGGGGGTAAAACATCACAAACAAGGCATAGATCCCAAAGTTTCTTTCGGCTTTTTGGTTGCCACGGTAAACCTCTATGGTATAACTCATGGCCTGAAAGGTATGAAAGGAAAGCCCAATGGGTAGTAAAATGGCTAAATAAGGAAATACCGAGCCTATGTTGTCATTTATAAAATTGTAATACTTAAATACACACAATACACTGATATTGGCGATCAGGCTGACGATCAGGAATACCTTTCTCCTGTGCCCTGAACTATTTTCGATGTAAATTCCTGCAAAATAATCGATGACGATTGTGAAGCCCAGTATCAATATATACACCGGAACAAAAGCCATATAAAAATAACAGCTGGATAGCAAAAGCAGCATCCAGCGAAATTTATGAGGCAGTAAGTAAAATAAGGTGGTTACAGTTATAAAAAAGAATATGAACTGGACAGAATTAAATAACATAGGTTTTTCTGCTATTTATTTAAAAACACTTCTACATGCTCGTCGGCTACATTCTCCCAATTAAAAACACTTAATGCACGCTCCTGAGCTCTTTTTGCTAATGTCAGCATTTCGGAATAATTATCTTCACAATAATTGATTTGTTCCGTTAAAGACAGGATATTCCCTTTTTTAAACATCCTTACAGTATCGCGTACGGCATATTCATTCTCTTCAATATCGCTCACAATCATGGGTACATTTAAACCCATTACGCTCAGCACAACGGGCGATAAGCCTTCTACATCTGATGGCTGGATATAGCAATAGGCATTTCTGATAAGTGTATTTACTTCATCACCATATACAAATCCGGGGAACAATACCCTTTCATTTCCCATATCCATGATTTGCTGTTCATAAGGAGAAGGATTTGGCGATCCGCCGATAAGGACCAGTTTCTTCTTAGAATTAGAATTTTTAAATGCCGGAATTAAATAATGCAGGCCTTTGTCAGGAATAAACCGACCTATAAAAAGATAATACTCCTGTTTTTCGAGGTTATTCTTTGTTAATATTTCAGGCAGGTCTACCCATTGCGCCACTTCGCTCCCAAAGGGGATGAAAGTGTATTTCTTTTTAAAGCGTTCTTCAAACAGTTTTTTGGCAATCACATTGTCGAAGATCACTTCATTAGGCAGGTGAGCGGTTAAATAGGCCGAAAGCTTAAGGTACAGCTTGCCATACCATGGCCATTTGTCGCGCTTCCAGTCTACCCCATCCTGGCTGATAAATACCTTTTTCCCAAAAATACGTAATGGCAATGCCCAGATGCTGTTCCCTCCGTTTTGGATGTGAACGATATCTGCAGTATTGTTTACGATAATATCCCAGGTACATTTAAAGGAATGCAATAAAGTATCAAAACCTGTTCTTGCAGTTGTTTTGAAGGTTTTTATTTTTACGCCCTCGTATTCTTTAACATCTACAAAAACATCAGGGTATTGTCTGTTATAAGCTACAACGCTGTGTCCACGCTTAACAAGCCTTGGAAACAGCTCCATGGCAAATTTATCTGCACCAGCCGCTCCTTTTGCGGGAGGCATCGACCTGAAGCCAAAAGCCGCAATACGCATAATTAAAGACTGATGGTTTCTTTTGTAGCAGGAAGGTTCTCTTCCAGGTATTCAGTGTAATAGTTATCGATATACTCTCTTAAAGCAACCTTCCAATCACGCATGATGTTCAAATCCCTTAAAGTCAGTTTTTTATTGATCAGGCGCTCAGAGGTAGGTCTCGGCGCAAAATAAGTGTCTTTAAAGTAATCTGACGAGACTTCTTTAAAGGTTACTTCTTCTGATAAGCCCAGAATATTTACCAGCTCCTCAGCAACTTCACGTCTGCTGGTCTCGCCATTACACACTAAATTATATAGTCCCCAATATTCTTTTTCAAATAACAGCTTTACATTTTTTGCAAAATCAACTGTGAATGTTGGTGTTCCATCTTTATCATTTACCACATGAAGCTCTCTGGTACCTTTAACCAACTGCTTGATGAGTTTATTGATGAACTTTTTATCTTTCTTTGGACCGCCGCCCATCATCCAGCCTGCACGGCAAATGATGTAACGTTTAGCATTTTCCCTTACATAACGCTCGCCCATGTATTTTGAGCGGGCATAATGACCAAGTGGATTTGGTTCGTCCCAATCGTCATAGAATTCTTTCTTTCCATCAAAAATACCTGCGGTACTGATGTACAACAAAGGGATGTTCAATTGATTTGCGATATACACTGCATTTTCTACCGAAGTAGTGTTGGTCAGATAGGTATCGTCCTGATTCAGTTCACAATACTCCAGATCGGTATAGGCACCAAGGTGAAAAAGATAGTCGGGATTAAAGTCGGTTACGTCCTTTTTATATTGTTCGAACTCACGGAAATCAAGAAAACTAAGCCAATTTTCATTGACGTCCTTATCAGTACATTTAAGTTCGTATTCTTCTTTAAAAACAGAGTGAAAGGCTTCACCAAGCATTCCGCCAGCACCGGCAATATAAATTTTCTTCTTCATTAGAGACTTTAACGCCATATTTTTCAATCTTTTAAAAGAGTTGTATGGCAAGAGATTAAATGGTTTGATGTTGACGCCAAAATTAACTTTTTTTTATTACCAGTACAACCTTTTTTAATTCTGTCCAAATTTAACTTGCCTGGCAGAGCAGCACTTTGCATTAAAAAAATTGAAAAATGACCAAAAATGAGTTCATTTTGGTAAAATTTCATTTAATACAAGCATCTTTGAGCGCAAATTACGTTTAACAACGTATGGTGTATAAAAATTATGCCAGTTTATTATAAGTGTTAATTTAGAAGAAACAAATGAATATTCTTGTTGCAAACTGGACCTGGTATCCGAGTGGTGGAGATTGGACCTATGTTGAAAACGTCACCAAGCTTTATCGGGAAAAAGGACACCAGGTAATCCCCTTTTCTATGAAGGATCCAAGAAACTTTCCTTCTGACTATACTGAATATTTTATTGAACACATAGATTATAAAAAAGTAAACAAAAAGAGCCTGAGTGATGGACTTAAGGTAGTAAAGAAAAGCATTTTCTCAACCGAAGCACAGCAGCAGCTGGAAAAGTTACTGGATACGGTTAAGATCGATTTCGCACACATCAATGTGATCCATCACTATATCACTCCTGCTATTTTAAAAACACTAAAAGACCGGGGAATCCCCATCATCTGGACCCTTCATGAATACACACCGATTTGTCCTGAAAGTACCTTTATCAGTCACGGAAAGATCTGCGAAAAATGCTTTGGCGGTGCCTTTCACCATTGTGTAACCAATAAGTGTAAAAAAGGCTCTTATCCGGCAAGTGTAGTAGCAGCCCTTGAGAACTATGTTCATAAATACCTGAATTATTATGCTTATGTAGAGCACTATGTGTGCCCTTCTGTTTTTCTG
>NZ_CAMLHF010000029.1 GCF_946479715.1 uncultured Pedobacter sp.
ACAATCCCCCTACAGTCCGTCCGGTATCATTTTTCTGGGGTTTAAACTCAGGTTGTTTTGATTCTGTAGTAAAACCGGCATCACTTACTGTAGATGAAGTCCATGCTTGTGATTGCGATGGATTTGATGTTTCCGGGTTTTGATACGGCTGCGAAAACGCATTTGGTGAGTTAAAAGGGTTATTTTGTGGTCCTTTGTAAAACTCATTAAATTTTGAAAATCTTTTTGTCGGATCGTTATTTACAGGTACTACAATCCACATGATGATATACACCAAAATCCCTGTTCCAACTAAAAAGATGGTTGAGAGTACGAACAATAATCTGATTATCGTCACATCCACCTCCATGTACTCCGCAACTCCAGATGATACACCTGCAATTACTTTCTCATGCTCATTTCTAAATAATCTCTTGTCCATAATATATTTCCTCCTATATTTTAAAACTGTATCGGCTTTATAGTTATCTCATCAACATTTACGCCACTGCTTAAATTTAAAATGGTGTATATGGTATTCGCAATATCTTCTGGTTGTACAAAACGATCAGCCGGGATTTCTGTTCCCTCCCACGACGATGTTAGTGTTGAACCTGGCAATATAGCTGTTACCTTAACGTTGTATTTTGATAATTCCTCCCTAAATACACTATTAAGACTTAGCAATGCTGCTTTAGTTACACTATAGCTACCTGCATTTTCTGCATTTTGTTTACTGGCTATTGAACATATGTTAAAAATGTGGCCTGATTGCTGTGTGCGCATCATTTTACCAAAAAACTTTGACAGGTAATAAGCTGCGTTAAGGTTCAGATTTATTTGCTTTTCAAGCTGATCATCAGCCTCATCAAGTATAGATCCCTGCAAAAACATTCCCGCATTATTCACTAAAATATCAACCTCGGACATTTCGTTTTTTACGGCATTACAAAATGCATATACATCTTCTTTAATGCTGCAATCTGCCTGATAAGTAAATATCTTAACGCCTGTATGCTTTAATTCTTCTGCAAAACTATCCAGTCCAGTCTTATTTCTTGAACACACTGCTAAATCATATCCACTCTCTGCAAGTTTTATTGCAATGGCCCTTCCAATACCTTTAGTCGCGCCGGTAATAATTGCATTCATTGTTTAAACATCTTTATTTAACACAATAATACAAAAAAGCACCGCATGGCAAAACATTAATAGCCAAAGATTGGTTAGAAAAAGGGATTACAACGATTTCAACTTTTTATTGTTTCTTTGTAATAATATTGCACAAATACTATAGCTAATTTTTCATTGAATGAATTTCACCAATTTTGGCAGGTACCTACTTTTATTGAAAGCGGTATTTAGAAAGCCCGAAAAGTTTAAAATATACTTGAAGGCCATCTTTAAACAAATGGATTTTGTAGGCGTAGGTTCCCTGGGGCTGATTGCCATTATTTCTACTTTTATAGGAGCGGTAATGACACTACAAATTGCTTTCCAGCTAGTTAGCGACTTTATTCCTAAAACCATTATCGGTTCCGTAAACAGAGATTCAAGTATTCTTGAGCTTAGTCCTACCATTACCGCTATTGTTTTGGCCGGTAAAATTGGATCGGCAATTTCCTCTGAAATTGGTACAATGCGTGTCAGTGAGCAGATTGATGCACTTGAGATTATGGGGATCAACTCTCCCGGATATCTTATCCTGCCAAAAATCATTGCAGGGATCACCATGGTTCCTTTATTGGTAATTATGTCTATGTTCCTAAGCATTACCGGTGGGTACATTGGCGGTACTTTATCTGGTGCTGTTTCTCCTGCCGAATATATTCAGGGTATCACTACTGATTTTAATCCTTATACCATTGTTGTAGCTCTTGTAAAGGCATTTGTATTTGGCTTTATCATCACCTCAGTTCCTGCATACGAGGGTTTTTATGTAAAAGGTGGTGCACTTGAGGTAGCCCAGGCAAGTACAAGAGCTGTTGTTGTTAGCTGTATTACTATATTGGCATGTGATTACATTGTAACCCAGTTATTATTATGATCGAGATTAAGGACATACACAAATCATTTGGCAGCAACAAAGTACTACAGGGAATTTCCGGTAAGTTCGAAGCTGGTGTAACCAACCTGATCATTGGAGGCTCCGGTTCGGGTAAAACCACACTACTTAAATGTATGATTGGCCTGCACCACCCTGAAGAAGGAAGTGTAGAATACGATGGCCGTGAGTTTACTTCCATGAACTTTGAAGAAAAGATAGAGATCAGAAAAGAGATAGGTATGCTATTTCAAGGTTCAGCTCTATTTGATTCGATGACTGTTGAAGAGAACATCATGTTCCCCTTAAATATGTTTACCGATCAGGATCGTAAAGAAAAGCTGGAACGTGTAAATTTCTGTTTGGAACGTGTAAACCTTGAAGGGAAAAACAAACTTTATCCTGCGGAGCTTTCCGGTGGTATGAAAAAACGTGTGGGTATTGCCCGCGCTATTGCCATGAACCCAAAGTATTTGTTTGTGGATGAGCCTAACTCTGGTCTTGATCCTAAAACTTCGATTGTAATTGATGAACTGATTAAAGAACTTACTGAAGAATACAATACCACAACCATAGTTGTGACCCATGATATGAACTCTGTAATGGGTATCGGCGACTATATTCTTTTCTTGCACGAAGGCAAGAAATTCTGGGAAGGTTCTAATAAAGAAATTGCCCATACTGAAATTCAAGAACTAAATGATTTCGTTTTTGCAAGTCGCTTTATGAAGGCTGCAAAAGGAAAGTTTTAATATATAATTATGATAAGCCTGCTAACACCCACGCATTGGAAAGATTATGAGCTGATTGATTGTGGTGATTTTGAAAAATTAGAACGTTTCGGTAACCTGGTACTGTCCAGACCTGAGCCCCAAGCGGTATGGAAAAAGACATTGTCTGAACAAGACTGGAAAAAACAAACACATATCAGATTTAAAGGCCGTTCTGCTACCTCCGGAGAATGGGTTAAAAATTCTGCTCATTTACCAGATCGATGGAATGTTGAGTACAAAAATGATGATGTAAGTATTAATCTACGCTTAGGATTAACCTCATTTAAACATGTTGGCGTTTTCCCTGAACAGGCTGTAAATTGGGACTATATCTCTTCATCAATAAAGAAATTTAAAACGCCAAGCCCTAAAGTATTAAACTTATTTGCTTATACCGGTGCCGCATCGTTAATTGCGAAAGCTGCCGGAGCAGACACTACTCACGTTGATTCTATTAAACAAGTGGTAAACTGGGCTAATGAAAACCAGGAGCTCTCTAAACTTAAGGATGTGCGATGGGTAGTTGAAGACGCCTTAAAGTTTGTAAAAAGAGAGCTTAAACGCGGTAAAAAATATAATGGAATTATCTTAGACCCTCCTGCTTTTGGTCATGGACCAAATGGTGAGAAGTGGAAATTGGAAGACCACATTCAGGAAATGATGCAGGATGTTGTTCAGTTGCTGGATGAGCAAGAACACTTTCTGATCTTAAACACTTACTCTTTAGGTTTTTCTTCTGTTATTGTAGAGAATCTGATTAAAACTTCATTCCCTCAGGTAAAAAATCTTGAGACAGGAGAATTGTATTTGCAGGCAACTTCGGGTATTAAATTACCATTAGGCGTTTTTGGCAAGTTCAATACTTTCAAATAAGTATTAAAATAAATAAGGCGCCGGGACCTAAACCGACGCCTTTAAACACACTTAAAACCAGTAACACCTTACTGCTTAAGTTTCTTTTGCCGTTTATGCAATTACAGCTAATTCATTTGCTATTACTCTCCAATTCTCATTTTCAGGAATACCAGGTTTACGTTTTCCAAAAAACTGAACAATGATGTTTCCTTCTTTATCAAATACTTCGATACTGGTTACAATACCATCATCTGTTGGCTTTTTAACTAACCATACATTGGCAATTCCATCTTCACGAAGGTGCATGTTAAATTCAGGATCCAGAACGTTAAACCATGGACCTGTTTGAACAAGTTTCTTTACCAGGCCAGTATGAATCTGGATACAGCCCGCATTTGAGGTAAAAACCATTATTTCCAGATCCGTTTCTGATGCTCTGGTTAAAATTGCTTTCAAAGAATCGGTTGTAATTTGTGTAGCATGGCCTTCGGGCGCTAAACGCAAACCCTGGGTGCGACTTAATCCATGAGTTCTTAATAAACCATGAAAATCGTGCGTATCCTTTAGTGCCAGCCATTCCTTTTTAAACGTTTCTACATCAACTTCCTGATCTGGTTTTTCTACCGCAGCAACTTTTTCGGCAATTATTTCTAATGCAGCAGTCTGATCTTCTGCAGTATATTTTTTAACCAATACATCATAAGCGTCAGCATTACTCGTATCGGTTAAGTAAATTTTATGTATCGCCTCTCCATCCTTACCAAAAAACTGGAGACTTTTACGGTCATTCTCATTAACAGCAAAGGCCGATTTCCAGGCGCTCATAAATAATCTCAAATCGATATCAGGATTTACTGCCAACCCCATCATCCCTTTAAAAGATACTTTTTTATAGATTCCTTTACGTTCATGAACACAAAAGTCATTACGTGTTAAAGCCATTACATAACCTAAACTTTCAACTTCTTTTAATATTTCCTGGAACTGGTCCTGCAAACGAATAGCTGTTGAATTTACAGTTGTTGCAATTAATTCAGCCTCGCTGGTACCAAGTTGTTTTGCTGCATCTCTGATACGGACTTTTGGGTTTTCTATTTTAAATGCTTCCCACTGGCTTTTTAAATCTAATATCTTTTCCATTTTATCCTGTTTTAATTAATTCGTTCTATTTTAATTTGAGGTGTATTCATGATACCCCTTCTCTTTTAGCTTACACTAGTAGCTGGTATAACCAGCGGACAATTATAATCTTCGCATGCCATTAGCTTTACTTTAATGCTAAAAGTCTCATGGATATTATCACAATTGATCACTTCAATGGGCATCCCTTCGGCTACTTTTTTACCATTTTTCAGCATCAATATTCTATCTGCAAAGCGAGAAGCATAATTGATATCATGCAAAATACAGATCACGCAATACCCTCTGTCGGCCAGTTTACGTGCCAACACCATAATCTGCTGCTGAAACTGAATATCAAGACCGTTTGTAGGCTCATCCAATAACAAACAAGCATTCGGGCTGTCATAAACCTGTGCAATAACCCTTGCCAATTGAACCCTTTGCTGTTCACCACCTGAAAGCGTATTGTAATCTCGGCCCGATAAATGACTTATTCCTGTATCCTGCATCACTCTTCTTACCACTGAAAAATCGTTGGCAGCTGGTTTCTGATCAAAATGTGGATACCTTCCCATCATTACCAGTTCATCAACAACAAAAGAAACAGAAATGGTATTGTGCTGAGAAAGCACAGCTCTTGTCTTTGCCAGATCCTCGAGCCTGTAATTCATCAACTCTTTTCCCTTAATAAAAATCTTACCTGCCGATGGCTTTATCTCTCTGCAAAGCAATTTCATTAAAGTACTTTTACCGGCACCATTAGCGCCTAAAATAGCCAGCATTTCGCCAGAGTGAGCCTCAAAGCTCAACCCATCTACCAGTTTTCTGTTTCCTACTTTATAGCTAAGTTCTTCTACTCTGATCATCTATAGGTTGTTTTTATTTTTCTCAGAAATAATAATATATATAAACACAGGCACGCCAATCATTGCAGTTAATATGCCTATTGGAAGTTCCGCTGGAGCAACTATTGTTCTTGCAATAAGATCGGCCCCTGTTAATAAAGCTCCACCAAGTAATGCTGATCCTGGAATTACCAGTCTGTGATCAGCTGTAAATGTCATCCTTATTATATGTGGAATAATTAAGCCGATAAATCCAATAATTCCTGCCATGGCAACAGAAGCACCCACAGCCATTGTGGCCAGGATAATGATCATTCGTTTAACTACTTTAACATTTACACCCATATGTAAAGCCTGGGGCTCTCCAAGGGCCAATGCATTTAAAGATTTGGCAAAAAAAGGAAGTGTAACAATAGGTATTAAAACAAAGGGTAACAATGCACTTACAGTTTGCCAGCTGGCACCGCCTAAACTTCCAAGGTTCCAAAAAGTAATGTTTCTTAATTGTGCATCGGTAGCCAGGTAGGTCATTAATCCAATAAACGAATTTGCCAATGCATTAATTGCCAATCCGGCCAGTAATAAAGTTGTGATAACCGTTTTACCATTCTTCATCGCAATGCGATAGACAATCATTGTAGTGATACCGGCACCAATAAATGCTGCAATGGATAAGGCGTAAAAGCTTAATGAACCTGTAAGATTTTTAAAGATATTGACCTCAAGTACGATCATAATTACAGCAAACAATGTGGCACCCGATGATATTCCTATTAAACCAGGTTCTGCAAGGGGATTACGAAACAAACCCTGAATAGCAGCTCCTGAAACGCCCAATGCAGCGCCAATAAGACTACCCAACAGTACTCTTGGCAAACGAAGATTAAAAAACACAGATTCCTGTTGCGTAGTAAAAGCCTGATGATCGGATATTCTTGTATGGTAACTTATGATAGATAGCAGTTCAGAGAAACTGATATCCACAGCACCAATGCAAGAAGAAACCACCATGGTTACCACCAGAACTATCGCAAGCAGTACAATAATATATCCTGTCTTTTTAATCACTTATATTCTATTTAACCGCCTCGTTAATTTTACCAGATAATTCTGTTATTGCCTTGCCTAAACGCAAACCAAAACCGGTTAACAAAGCACCATCCATTGTGATGAACTTCTTGTTTTTACCTGCATTTGTTTGCGCTATACCCTGAACTGTTTCCAACCCTTGCGTACCGCCTAAACTTTGCAAGCCGTCATCAAACAACAAGATTACATCGGGGTTAGCCTTAACAAGTGCTTCGGAGGTTAAAGGCTTATATTCAGAAAATCCGGTTACCGCATTTTGTGCTCCGGCTAATTCAATCACTTTATCTACTTGTGTCCCTAAGCCGCCAACCATCATTGTTCCGGTACCGCGAGCATAAATAAACAGCACTTTAGCTTTTTTTGTATTGGTTATTTGTTTTTGAGCAGATGCTACTTCCGTATCAAATACCTTAATTAAGGAATCTGCCTTGGCCTGCTGCAATAAACTATCGCCAACGGAACGAATTAATTTTTTAGCCCCATCTAATGAGAATTCTTGCTTAAACAATAATAATTTAATGCCTGCAGTTTTAAACTGAGTTGCAAGTTGCGGAGATACTTCTTTGTCAATAGCAACAACGATATTAGGTTGAAGCGACAAAACGCCCTCAACATTGATCTTACTATTGTGACCCACTTTAGGCTTACTTTTTAAGCTTTCAGGATAGCTGCTTGTTATATCCGTTCCTACAATGTTTTTTTCCAAACCAAGTCCAGCAACTATTTCACTTACAGTTCCATTTAAAGAAACAATTTTCACGCTATCCGGCAATTGTCTGCCTGTGTTATTTTCTGTAGTGTTTCTGCATGCACTAAACATAGCAACAGCTACTATCAGCAATATTATTTTTTTCATAATAAGTGTTTAAAAAGAGGAGCTTTCGGGGGGCCGAAAGCATCCTCATCTAACCAAACTAAACCAAACTTTTATCCTTTTTTAACGAGTTTATATTCTACTACAGGCTTGCCGCGCACCCCACCATCGCTTGCATGAAAACTGTTAAACTTCAATTTATATATGTTACCGGCACCATCTTTTACAATGTAAAACGAATCAGTTTTTACACCTACTGCGGTACCGGTTGTATTTCTCCATTTATCGCCAATTGCATCTCTGTTTGCACTGAAGGTTAAAGCATTAAGGTTTGACTCAGAAAAATCCGCGTAACTTACTACCGAGGTTTTAACCTGCGCCACCTGCACACCATTAAGGCTATTGATAAAAACAATATCTGAAAAGCTATATGGGAAAATACCATCCGCATTTGTGCCATAATACATGGTCCAGGTCCATACCAGGTCCCAATTGGCTTTTACAGGCTCTACATTTACAGTTTTTCCATCAGTAAGAGAGAAAAAGCTATAGTTAGAATTTACATCCTTAACAATATCAACAGATTTAAAAGTAGTCTCCTTTAACTTGGCATATTGCAAAGTATATCCGCTGGCCTTACGAAGAACCCTTACTTTGTAAACAGTCTCTGCACTTATTACTGAGCTATGGCTACCACCAACTGGACTAACGATGTATACCTTATTTTCTGATTCTGTTGCAGAGATGGTTTCAATTGCTGTTTTATTAAGGATGCTGGTTTCTCTGGGATCATCAAATTTCTTGAATTCGATTTCAGCTTTAGCTCCTGTCTCGCCAAGCGCAATTGTTAAATCAGACAGGTTAAAATCTGCTTCGGTTACGGCATTTAAATCTGTTTTATCTAATTTCTTTGCCGATGCCCCTGAAGTTCCATTAAGAACAACTTTAAAATCATTACCAGAATAAAAACCTAAAGCCCAGCTGTTACGAAGCACTGCTGTTTGTTGGGCTCCACTTAAATCTACATAAACGCTGTTTGCAGCACTGCTACCAACTTCGGCACCAGCTATTCCATTTAGGGTTAATGTTGTCCCATCCGATACCGGAACCTCCACTATTGGATCATCATCTTTACTGCAAGAAGTAAAGACTGTAGCAAAACACAATAGGGCAACGACTTTAGTAATTTTGTTCATGATTTTATACGTGTTATAATAATTAATAATCTAATTCTTGTTCCAGTTAAAACTTAATCCTACTACATAGGAGCGCCCATAATTCAATGGCACCGGGCCACCCGTTGAGTGTGCCGAACCAGTTGCAACTGATGTGCTGCTAATGGTAGTTACATCGAACAGGTTTTTAACTCCTGCATTCAGATTAAGAGATTTAAATATTTTTTTATTGACCATCAGGTCGGCAGTGCTGTAAGAGCCTGTTTTTTCAAGACTAACCTGATCAATTCCACTAATCGTATTTAGTTGATAAAAAGGTCTTCTTCCAGAAAACTTATATGCCAGATTTACGGTTGTTCCAATTTTGGAAAAGGTGTAAGTGATGTTGCTGTTTACCTCAGGGGTCCATGCAAATTCATCAGATTCACCAGGCTTCGGAGCGTCGGCTACAAACCGGTTATTAATACCGATATAGGAAAGTCCCAGAGAAACCTGAAAATCATTAAGCGTTAAAGTGTTTTCAAAAGTCCCTCCAGTTGTTTTGTAGCGTGAAACGTTTATAAGGGTGGTAATTGTAGGGTCAGCAGCAGAAAGACCAAAATCTATTCTGTTTCTGAAAGTATTATAAAAGCCACTTACAACTGAGCGGAAATCAGCATTTTCATTATGTGACCTGTTAAAAGTCAGCGATCCGGTAAAACTATGTGACTGTTCTGCTTTAAGGTTTTCGTTTCCTAAAATAGAGTGACTGGCATCAAAGAAATCGTAGTACAGTTCGCGTAAAGCAGGCGAACGGAAACCACTAGCATAACCCAAACGCAAATCAAGATCTTTATTTAACCTGAATTTTGTATTAAGCGATGGAATTACCGGAGGTGCGTCGTAAACGGAGTTTTTAATAAAGCGCGCACCTGGTCTTATGGTTATCCCATCTGTAACCTTCCACTCAGAAGATATAAAGAAAGCGTAATCATTAATAGAAGGGTCTCCCTTAATTCTTGCCCCACTTGAACCATCCAGATTAATCTCTATACCAGGTTGAAAAGACCACTTATCTGATAGCCTATATTGAGCTGTTGCACGAACCGATGTAGATTGGAATTTAGATATATCCTGCTCGCCGGCACCAGTAGACAATTCTTCCTTTCCTGTCGAATAGTCGTGCAACACACTTCTGGTAGTACGCTTTAAGTTAGCATAACCAAGTATTCCACTAAGCTGTAATCTATCAGTTAGCTTATAGTCACCCTGTATTTGCTGGGTGTACCTGTTGGTGATGTATTTTTGATTAACAGATTTAAAAATGTTTGGGTTATAGCCACCCTTGCTTAAAATAGTCTCATCAGCATAATCTATTCGGTACCATACATTTAACTTATCACTATTATAACCCAGACGGCCATTTCCCAACCATTGTTCTTTAGGTTTCCACCTATTAATATCAGTAGCTATCTGTGCTGCAGTAGCCAAAGCAGCTGCGGTGTTAAAACCATTAAAATCGTTATGTGTTACACCTCCGAGAGCACTCCAGCCCTTATTTTGCCAACTTGCTCCTACATGTTGCAAGTGGGAACCTTTTTTACTGAACGCTGAATATTCATCTCCCACTGTTTCCTCTTGCACCCTCGCATTAAGACTTAATGTTTCTTTAACTGCTCTTTTTGTAATGATATTGATTACACCTGCCAGTGCGTCGGTACCATAAGAAACCGAAAGTGGGCCTTCTACTATCTCTATGCGCTCAATGGAGTTGATGTCTATTTGATTTAAACTTTCTCTGGTGTCTCCCCTGTCTATCATTGGCACACCGTCTAAAAGGATCTTAACGTTTCTGCCCGACATGCCCATCAACATCACATCGCTTGTTCCAAGCGTCATGTCGTTAGAAAACCTGAAGCCTAGTTCTGTATTCAATACCTGCTGAACGTTTGTTGCAGCACGCAAGCGAATACGCTCTGAATTAATAACACGTGTTCTGTAAACTGAATTTCTTAATGATTGAGGTTGATATTCGCCCGTAACTACAACTTCCTTTAGAGAATTAGCTGATGTATCGCTTTTCAATTCCCTACCCGCACCTTTATCTTGTGCTTGTGTTGTTGAAACGATAAAAAATACAGCCATTATTAGTAATCCAATTCTCATTAAACGATCTATTTAGAATAATTTTAAATAACACCACAAGTATAGGAACTTATTTAGACTAATTACAAATAATAAATAGAAAAATTTTAATTAACCCTGATAACCAGCTTTTTTATTAATGTGTATAGTGGTATACTTGTAAAAAATTTTATTGTCGGCTAGGAACTGACATTTACATCTTATCTTACCATAAAAAACAAGTATAAAAAATGAAATTATCTCATCTAGCAGGGATGCTTTTAGTCGGAATGGCTTCAATTGGTGTATTTATAAGCTGCACCTCGGACGTTAAAAAGGCCAATGGCCAAACAAAAGATGCTCCTGGAGATTCGACAGCAACCGAAACAAAAGAAGATTTGCGGGGACCGATTGATACTGCAAAGTATGATGCAATTATGGCAAAGTTAGCCAATGGTGATACTACAGGTAAATGGCCGGTTAAAAAACAACCATACCCACTTGCAGGTGCTATACTCCCATTTAAACGTATTGTTGTTTATTATGGAAACTTACACTCTAAAAAAATGGGTGCGCTGGGCGAATACGCTCCAAAAGAGATGTGGAAAAGATTGGATGCCGAAGTTAAACATTGGGAAAAAGTTGATCCTACTACTCCCGTACAGCCAGGTTTACATTACATTGCTGCTGTAGCAAGTGGTACGCCGGGCAGAGATGGCAAATACATTAACCGTATGGCCAACTCACAGATTGACTCTGTATTAAGTATTGCTAAAATGCGTCCTAATACTATCGTGTTTTTAGATTTACAGGTAGCACTTAGTAACATCAAGGCTGAATTGCCGCATATAGAAAAATACTTACAATTGCCATTTGTGCATCTAGGTATAGACCCTGAGTTTTCTATGAAAGATGGCTCACTGCCAGGTAAAAGGATCGGAACTTATGATGCTGCGGATATCAACTATGTTTCTCAGTATTTAACTAATCTTGTAAAGAAATACAATTTACCTCCAAAAGTATTCGTGGTTCACCGTTTTACAAAAAAGATGGTTACCAATTCTCAAAACATAAAACTTCGTCCGGAAGTTCAGATTGTAATGCATATGGACGGATGGGGTGAACCAGAACTTAAAAAAGGAACTTACCGTCACTTTATTTTCTCTGAACCTGTTCAGTTTACTGGTTTCAAATTGTTCTATAAAAATGATTTGAAAAAAGAGCCTAAGCGCTTAATGACTCCTGAGGAATTGATGAAACTGAAACCAGTTCCGGTTTACATTCAATACCAGTAAACGATATAAAGATTTTAAAAAAAAGGGAGCATTTAAAAATGCTCCCTTTTTTTATTTACGATTAATAAGAAAACGCTACTGATTTTTCCGGGTTATCAAGTTTGGTGCTTTTTCGCTTTCCATTAACTGTAGCATGAATCATATTAATCTGCGAATCGTGCTGTTCAAACAATATGTCGTTTTGAATATCTAGTTTTTGTATGCTTTCAATTTTTTCGCTTTCAAAATAGCACCAGGCGGCATCTTCTTCAATTTGATATCCCAGGTATTTTAGGGTAAGCAATTTATTATTAGCCTTAATCTGCAAATGGTTTTTTATGTAATCAGAAATGAGCCCGTCTACCTGTTTACGATCTCTAGGCTTCAAAATATTGATACTTGTTTTATAACGTTTATCAAGAGCATTTTCAAAATCATCAAAAAATACACGCACACTTACCTGCACAGTTTTTGTTTTTTGGTTATGATCTATCTCGGTTACGCTAACGTAAAACGGATGAAAAATATTTAACCAAAAAAATAAAATAAGTTGTAACATTTTGTATAGGTAGATATAAAATAGAATATTTCTTGCTATTCTGTATTCAAAATTACAACTTTAAACTATAATGCAAGATTTCAATCTCTATTTTGATCTTGGCTGGCACCATATTTTAGACTGGAAAGGCTACGATCATATACTTTTCTTAATTGCTCTTTGTGGTATATATACCATCTCCGATTGGAAAAGAGTACTAATTTTGGTTACCGCATTTACCGTTGGCCACAGCATTACTTTAGCCCTAAGTGTGTTAAATGTTGTGCATGTAAACACCGCACTTATTGAATTTTTAATTCCGGTTACAATTATGGTAACTGCATTAGCCAACATCTTTAATAAAAAACCCAAGCCTAAGGCCATAAGACTAAAATATACATTAGCACTCATCTTTGGATTAATACACGGCATGGGCTTCTCTAATTACTTAAAAAGTCTGCTTGGCAAAACTACCAACATCGTTGTTGAGCTGCTTGCCTTTAACCTTGGACTGGAATTTGGACAGATACTAATTGTTTTCGGTGTACTCATACTTTCATTTATCCTTATTATGATCGTAAAAATTAAGCGATGGGACTGGAATTTCTTCCTTTCATCTGCTATATTTGGTATATCATTTGTAATGGCCGCCGAACGGTTACCTGCAATCCTTAACTAACAAAATGAAGAAACTGTTACTTCTATCTGCTGCATTGGTTTTTAATGTCGGTATATACGCACAATCATTAAATAATCCGGGTTCAAACCATGGTAATAAATTTGAACAGCTGGGCACAATGCTTTCCGATCCAAACTACTACCGCTCTGCATCTGGCGCACCCGGACCTGCCTATTGGCAACAAAGGGCAGATTATGAGATTAATGCAGAACTGGATGAAAGGAACCTTCGCTTAAATGGATCTGAAACGATCACTTATTATAATAATTCGCCAGATCCTTTAAATTATTTATGGGTTCAGCTTGATGAGAATCAGAATAAAGCCACAAGCGATAATAAGCTTACACAAACCAGCAAAATAAAAGAGAAGATGACATTAGATGACTTCTCTGATATTATTGGCCGCAATGATGATCTTGGTGTTAAAATCATTAAAATTACCGATGAGAAGGGCACTCCTCTTCCCTACGTAATTAACAATACGATGTTACGGATTGATTTGCCTGTAGTGCTTAAACCTAAGGAAAAGTATAAGTTAAAAATAACATGGAATTACAACATCTCTGATCGTAAGATTGTTCATGGAAGAGGTGGTTATGAGTATTTTCCTCAGGACGACAATTATTTGTTTACCATTACACAATGGTTTCCACGCATGGCTGTTTATTCTGATTTCCAGGGATGGCAAAACAAGCAATTTGAAGGCAGAGGTGAGTTTGCCCTGGTTTTTGGGAACTACAAGGTAAACATGACTGTTCCGGCTGACCACGTAGTTGGGGCAACAGGCGAATGCCAGAACTATCCGCAGGTTTTAAGTGCAACCAACTTAAAGAGATGGAATGAAGCACAAACAGCAAAAGCCCCTATTGAAATTATAAACCTTAGTGAGGCAAAATCCGCTATTACAAAAAAGGCTACCGGGAAAAAGACATGGACTTATGTGGCTGAAAACGTAAGGGACTTTGCTTGGGTATCTTCAAGAAGGTTGGTTTGGGATGCTATGGCAACTTATATCGACGGAAAAAAAACAATGGCCATGTCTTATTATGGCCCTGAAGCTTACCCGATATACAGCAGGTATTCGACCAAGGTGGTAGCACATACTTTAAAATCGTATTCTAAACACACCATTCCTTATCCATATCCTGTTGCAATATCTGTTGAAGCCTCGAATGCAATGGAATATCCTATGATTTGCTTTAATCATGGTCGTGCAGAAAAAGATGGATCATACACAGAGTCACTTAAATATGGTGTAATTAGTGTAATTATCCACGAGGTAGGTCATAATTTTTTCCCCATGATCGTAAACTCCGACGAAAGGCAATGGACCTGGATGGATGAGGGATTAAATACTTTTTGCCAGTTTATGGCAGAGCAGGAATGGGACAATAATTATCCCTCTCAACGAGGACCGGCGCATAAGATTGTAGACTACATGAAAATGCCAAAAGATCAGTTGGAGCCGATTATGACTAATTCCGAGAACATTGTAAACTTTGGCCCTAATGCTTACGCTAAACCAGCCACAGCGCTAAATATTTTAAGAGAAACCATAATGGGCAGAGAGCTTTTTGATTATTCTTTTAAAGAATATGCAAAACGATGGGCATTTAAACACCCTACTCCTGCCGATTTGTTCAGAACAATGGAAGATGCTTCGGCAGTAGATCTTGACTGGTTTTGGAGAGGTTGGTTCTTTAGCATTGATCCTGTAGATATTTCATTGAATGATGTGCGTTATTATCGCATGAACAGTATGAAAGAAGCTATTGAAAATGCAGAAAGCAAGAAAGCATACGACAAAGACAACAAATACCTTAGCAGAGAACGTAATAAGGCTGAGGGTATAAAGTTTGCAATTGAGCAAGACACGAGTTTGCTTGATTTTTATAATAAGTTTGATCGCTTTGAAGTCAGTAAAACTGCAGATGAGCAGTTTCAAAACTATTATAATTCGTTAGGTGCAGAAGAGAAAAAAATCTATGAGAGTAAAAAGAACTTTTACGAGCTCGAATTCTCTAACCTGGGTGGTTTAGTGATGCCATTGATCCTTGAATGGACATTTAAGGACGGCAGTAAGGAGACAGATAGAATTCCTGCCTATGTATGGAGAAAGAATGAAAACAAGATAACCAAAGTTTTTGCTAAGGATAAGGAAGTTGTTTCAGTGCAATTAGACCCAAGTAGAGAAACTGCCGACATTGATGAGAGCAATAACTCATGGCCAAGGAAAAGCCAGTCTACCAGGTTTGAATTGTTTAAAGAACAGCAGATGCCTGCAACAAACCCAATGCAGCAATCTAAAAAACAGAACTAATTAAAAAGCCATCTTCCGATGGCTTTTTCAAAGATACTAAAACAAAAAACTGTCTATTTAGACTTCTCTTTCAAGAGGTTTAATTCTTTTTTAAGCAGCTCAATTTCTGCCTGCTGCTCTTTAATAGCCGCCACAAGTACAGGGATCAGATTTTCTGATTGCACCTCGCTGTATCTTGCAACTTTTGAAGTGTTCTTGCCCTGGTTGTAAATTTTAGTAGCCTCATAAACCATAGCAGGGTATTCTGACTGTACATTACTTGCAAGGAAACCATATTGTTCGCCAGCTGGTAATTTAAGATGTTTGTACTTTTGTACGTCGTATTTAAAAGTTACGGGCTGCAGGTTTTTTAAGTGTTCAGTAGAATTAGAAATCTTATCTACATTTACTTTTAACTCTTGCTCTTCAATTTTTTGTGCATTTACTGACAATGCAGCTGCGCTTAATAAAATGCCTAATGCGGCACCTTTTGATACTAAAGGATATCTCATAAAATAAAATTATTGTGTAATATTTGAATCTTGATTGTGTGTATTTACAATCAGATTTCAGGAGGGGGGTATGGTAGCGAAATAACAGAGGTAACTGTAGGCGATACAAAGCTATAATTAACCTTTTTTGAGGTTAAGGTATGCGCCAGGTCTACAATTGGCTGATGAATAAAAACATCATCCGTAAGCTCCAAATTTTTTAATTCTTTCTCTTCTTCTGAGTTCTCAGCGTCTTGATCAGTATGATGGATCGATACTGTTTGTTTATGGTCGGTCACAGTAAATAACGAGACATGCTTTACCAGCAAAAATGAAAGTAAAATAAGAATGCCCATTAATTTTTTCAACATAAACCTAAGTAGTATCTATCCTTTAATTGTGATGTGTAATCTGACAAATATATTTATCTTATTCAAAATCCGGCAATGATTAGCCAGAAAATGACAAAAATTTAATGATCAAAACAACGAATATCAGGACATTAAGACTAAAACAAGCCTAACTGTCCCTTATCGTCAATTTCTATATCGTCGGGATTAGTGATCTCAAACTTAATTTCCTTTGCCGGAATGTCCTTCTCATCATTTTTTGTATCTGGGGATTCTTTAGCCTCAGGTTTTGGCTTAGCTTTAGGCTCTTCCTTAACTTCAGGCTTCGCCTTTGTTTCTTTTTCTGGTGCTTTAGGTGTTCCCCATGCTTTTTTAGGTTTTCCTTCGGCCACTTCCTCAGTTGGTTTTTCTTCAACCTTTTCTACAGGTTCTGCTTTTGCAACAGGTTTTGATTCCTTGGCAACAACAAAAGGTTTTTTCGCAACAGGCGATGCTTCCTCTTGTTCAACTTCAGGTTCTTCTGACACAGCCTCCGGCTCTTCAGGGTCGACATTACTTTCCTCTACTTCCTGGATCTTTTCCTCTTCCTCACTTGTAATTACCTCTCCTCTCGTTTCAGTAGTTTCTCCCTCAGCTTGCTCTTCATTAGATGACGCATCTGAAATACTGACCTTGCTTTCCAGAACTAATTCCTGTTCTTCGTGATTAGAAATACTAACATTTTTTACGTCATGTTGAGTGATTCTGTTTCCGTTAGCCTTTATACCCTTTACATCAATAAACTCTGCCAGCACAATTTCCAATGTTTCAGGAATTTGTGTTTTACCTTTAAGTACATCAACAGTTAATACCGCTTCTGGATTGCTGGTCAGGTAAAGGAACCTCGAACCATTCTCTTCACTAATCAGATTACCTTTTTTACCTACGGCAATTGATTCAAATACAAATCTCTTGATGAAGTAGTTTTTAGCTTTCCCCTCATATTGTACAACAGTAAATGGTTTTTCTGGATCAAATTTCTGGATCAGTATCAGATCTGCATCAAAGTGATTGCTCAACTCGAATGTACTCAACTCATACCATCCGTCTTTATGGACCTGTAATATTTTATCATCACCATCAAATTCACCAAGGTACTTACCTCGCCCATCAACGTTAAGTCTTCTAAGCAAATCATCATACCATATCTTAAGGCCAGAAAGCGTTGATACTCCTTTTGTTTTTAACAGGATCTTTTTGATAGGATATTTAGATACAATATTACCTTGAGAGGCACGTCCTTTAATCGCTATTTCAGCATAATCAAGGTCAAATTGAAGCTTTTTAAGTTTAGTGTGCGGTTTTAACTGAACCGTAATCACTTCAGCTTCTCCATTTGGATTGGCTGTAAAATACAATACTTTAGAACCTTTGCTTCCTTTGGTAAGGTCGTACTCCTTGTCGCGGGTCACACCAACTACAGCGAAACGTTTAATGTACGAGACGCCACTGGATCCATCTTTATAGATCATGTTATAGATGGTCCGTTCATCTCCCTTTTTAAACACCTGCGCATGGAGAATTCCTTTACCCACAAAGGTTTTGTCTGCTACTTTGGTGATGATACATTTACCATCTTCTCTGAAAACGATGATTTCATCAATATCAGAACAATCTGCAACAAATTCATCTTTACGCAACCCGGTACCAACAAAACCATCTTCACGGTTCAGGTATAGTTTCACATTTGCTAAAGCAACTTTAGATGCCTCTACCCTATCGAATAACCGGATCTCTGTTTTACGTTCCTTACCCTTACCATACTTGTCTTTAAGTTTCTGGAACCAGGCAATGGTATAATCTGTTAGGTGACGAAGGTGATTTTTTACAACTTTGATCTCATCGGCTAAAGCTTTCATCTGATCATCCGCCTTTTTAACGTCGAAGCGGGTAATGCTACTCATTGGTTTATCAATAAGTTTTTTGAAATCTTCTGGCTGAATTTCTCTGTATAAATCGGGCTTAAATGGCTCGAATAATAGATTCAATACCTCAACTACTGTTTCAAAATTACCAGAATTCTCATAGTCTGCATTTTTGTACATGCCCTCTTGAATAAAAATCTTTAGTAATGAGCTAAAGAATATTCTTTCCTGCAATTCATGCAACTTAATTTCCAGCTCCTGTTTTAGCAGGTTCTTGGTATTATGGGTATTCTCTATAAGGATATCATTAACACTCAAAAACTGAGGTTTATCATCCTTAATAACACAAGTATTTGGAGATATCGAAACTTCGCATGAAGTGAAAGCATACAAGGCGTCAATGGTTACATCAGGTGAGATACCAGGAGCAAGATGGATGACAATCTCCACATTCTGTGCCGTATTGTCTTCAATTTTCTTGATCTTGATCTTACCCTTATCGTTAGCAGATAACACGCTATCAATTACAGAACCTGTTGTTGTGCTGTAGGGTATTTCAGTTATTACGAGTGTTTTCTTATCTTTTTCTGTAATTTTTGCTCTTACCCTGATTTTACCTCCACGCATACCTTCATTATACGCAGAGAAATCGGCCATACCACCGGTAAAGAAATCAGGTAGAATATTTGGTCTTGTTCCTTTTAATGATTCAATAGATGCATCAATAAGTTCCAGAAAATTATGAGGCATAACCTTTGTAGCCAAACCTACTGCAATACCTTCTGCCCCCTGGGCTAATAGCAAAGGAAATTTAACCGGTAGAGTAATAGGTTCGTTGTTACGACCATCATAACTCAATTGCCAAACGGTAGTATCCGGATTAAACACTACCTCGTTTGCAAATTTAGACAAACGCGCTTCGATGTAACGGGCCGCAGCAGCACTGTCGCCAGTTACCGGATCACCCCAGTTACCCTGGCAGTCTATCAGTAGTTCCTTTTGGCCAATTTGCACCATCGCATCACCAATAGAAGCATCCCCGTGCGGGTGATATTTCATGGTATTTCCGATAACGTTGGCTGCTTTATTAAAACGTCCATCATCCATCTCTCTTAAAGAGTGCATAATGCGTCGCTGAACCGGTTTTAAACCATCGTTGATGTGTGGAACCGCGCGATCAAGAATTACGTAAGAGGCATAATCGAGGAACCAGTTCTCATAAAGCCCGTTGATAGGGATTACAGTATGTGTACTTTCTTCGTTTATGTTGTTTTCTGTTTCGTCGCTCATCAAAAAAGGATTGGATTTTGTAAATATAAGGGTTGGAATGAAATATTAAGAACAGAAGTTTTTAACAGTTCTTAGTTAATAACCTATCTTTTTCGGGTTAATGGACTAGGTTTTCATAATTTTTGGGCATTATTTTATGAATTGATGTTTTATCTTTCCAACCGCTCTTCAACAAACACAAAAGGCAATAGGTTTTTAATCCCTTTTACTTTTATTATTTCACCTCCTATACAGTAAAAAAGCACCTCAATTTCCTGCTTTTGTTTCTGTTCAAATTCGGCCATTACCTGCAGGCATGCGCCGCATGATGTAACGGGTTTCCGGATAACAAAGTTACTGCTTTTCGCAGTAATTGCCATAGTGTGAACTGCTGCTTCGGGGTAAGCAGCCCCAACTGTAAACAGCGCAACACGCTCTGCACAAAGCCCCGAGGGATAAGCCACATTTTCCTGGTTACTACCAAGAACTACCTGCCTATTGCTTAATTTTAATGCTGCCCCAACCTTAAAGTTTGAATAGGGTGAGTATGATGATTTCAATGCCTCCTCGGCCTTTAAACATAATTCCTGATCTGATGCACTTAGCTCATTTAAGGACTTAAAAGTTTGATAGCTAACAACAAATTTTTTTTGATCCATATTTAAACATACGTAATTTTCTAACAATAGATTAACAACAATTTTATCCCTTGATTTAAACAATTTAATTATTTAGATTGTAGATATAAGTAAGAAGTCTAATTTTGACGCCGGTGGCATGGTTTTAGTACCGGAATCATAGATTTAAAACCCTATTAAACGCATTTCAATTGAATATATATATTCGTAAAAGTCTTAAAATCATACTTTGGATAATTGCAGGCATCATTATGCTGGTTGTCCTTATTGCACTTTCATTAAACATTCCGGCAGTACAAAATTTTGTAAAAGACAAAGCAATAAATTATTTAAAGGATAAAACCAAAACTGAGGTAAGTCTTGAGAGTATAAAAATTGCACTACCAAAGGATGTGGTGTTGAATAAATTTTATATTGAAGATAGAAAAGGCGACACCCTGCTATATGCTCAAAAACTTTCTGTAGACATTAGTCTGTTTAAACTTTTGAGTAATAAGGTAGAGATCAACAATATTTCACTGCAAAAAATAAGGGCCAATGTTACCCGCATAAACCCGGATACGGCATTCAATTTTTCTTTCCTGGTAGATGCATTTATGTCTGAGCAGGAAAAGCCCGAGGAGGAAGTTGCAAAAGACACCACATCTACCCTCAAATTTTCTATTGATAAGGTGGCTTTTGAAGACATCGGTATCGTTTATCGTGATGATGTCGCAGGAAATGATGTAAAATTAAATCTGGGTGAGTTTACTGCCAACATTAAAGATTTCGATCTGGATAATCAGCACTATGTGATCAAATCTTTAGCCTTAAAAAACACTTCCTTAAAATACCTGCAACAAAAGCCCCTTACACAGTTACAGGCTCATTTACAAAACAGCATAGATACAGCAAAAACGGAATCGGGTAAATTACCTCTTGTAGAAATCCAGGATTTTGCTTTTAACAATATAAAAATAGGATTCGACGATCGAATTTCGGGAATGAATGCGGATGTTGATCTGAACAAGTTAGCCTTAACTCAGCTGTTTATTGACCTTACCAATAGCAATTATAAAATTGACGATGCTAAACTAAATGACACCAGGATAGATTTCAGTTCGGCAACCAACAAAGCGAATGTAAATGTTAACGATTTATCGTTAACCAAGCTTCTGGCAGACGTTAAAAATGGTAAGTACAAGGTAAATAATGCAAAGCTAAACAAATCAAATATCCTGTTTGCATTAAAACCGGTTAAGCCCGGCAAAGAGACAAAAGCAGATACCGCAGAGAAATCCTCGCCCCTATCATTACTGGTTGATAATATAAGTTTAACCGAGAACAATGTTCAGTTTGATAATCTTGGAGCTAAACCCACTAAAGGAATGGACTTTAATCATTTAAAGTTTACTGGCCTTACCTTAGTTGCTGATGCACTTGCATATAGCGATACGGGTATAAAAATAAATGTAAAAGAAGGTGTGTTTAAGGAGAAGAGTGGTTTTCAACTATCTAAACTAAGAGGAGATGTTGTATACTCCGACAAGGCAATTAAGGTGAATAATTTCTTACTGAAAACACCTAACACATCAATAGAAAATGTTACAGAATTAAATTACTCTTCTCTTGATGATTTAACAAAACATCCGGAAAAGGTAAAACTCTCAATAGTAGTTAAAAACACAACTATTGGTTTAAAAGACGCAACTTACTTTAGTGATGCCGTTCCCGAAAACTATAGAAATGAAAAGATAAAAATAAATGCCAATGTTAGTGGTTATATGAATAACCTTGTTATTCCCCGACTACAAATTTCAGGGTTAAAAAGCACGAACATTGATGTGAGTGGCAGGATAAAAGGAATGCCTGATATGGACAAAGCTTATTTTGATATGAATATCAAAAGGTTTGCAATGACTAAAAAAGATCTTTTGGTGGTTATTCCTAAAAAGACTTTACCAACCAATATAGAGCTTCCTAATGTGATTGTTGCAAACGGAAAGTTTACTGGTTCAATGACCAATTTCAATACTGGTTTTAACATTAATACTGATATGGGGTCGGCCAAATTACTGGCAAGCATGAAAGGACCTAAAGGTAAAGAGAGTTATGTTGCCAGTGTAAACCTCAATAATTTTAATGTAGGTAGGTTACTTAAACAGCAAGCTCAGTTAGGAAAAATTACCGCTAAAGCCAGTGTTAAAGGAACGGGACTCGACCCTAAAACTGCTTCGGCACAGTTTAAAGCGCAATTAATAAGTGCATACTACAACAAATACACTTACAAGGATCTCTTTTTAAGTGGCGATTTTAAGCAGCAAAAATTGAATTTAAAAGGCAATATGGCCGACACCAATTTAAATTTTAATTTAACCACCGCCGTAAATATTGCCGGCAAATATCCGGCAGTAAAAGCAGATATCGATTTAAAACAGGTTGATCTGCAGAAACTGAACTTCAGTCCGGGCGAATTTAAATTAGCGGGGGTAATTAATGCTGATGTAAAAACTGCAGATCCGGATTACCTTAACGGTGATATTTTTGTGAATGGCTTACAGGTAGTTAAAGATGGTCAACGCTTTAATGTAGACACAATTGTAATGCATTCTGAAGCGAGCGAAACACACAACATGCTTACCCTTCGGTCTGAGTTCATGCGAGCCAAAATAGATGGTAAATATCAACTCACCAATGTAGGCAGTGCTGTAATTAACCAGATCAACAAATATTATCAATTTGGTGAGGTTACTAAAATCCCTGATCAGCGGTTTAGGTTTTATGTAAATTTCTACAATCCTAAAATCCTTCAGAACTTTGTACCCGAACTAACCACCTTTGCGCCTTCCAGAATGAACGGCTTAATTGATACTCAGAAGGATAGTTTGCTTATGAATGCTTCTTTCCCTCAGATAGTTTATGGAGGCTACAGGATAGATAGCACTAAACTTAATGTGAACAATACTGAGCAAAAGCTTAATTATAAACTACAAATAAAAAGTTTTCAGAGCTCGGCAGCCAATTTATTTAATACCGAAATTAGTGGTGAAGCTGTAAATAACAATCTTGGCCTGAATATTTATTTAAGAGATAGTAAACGGAAAGACAAGTATATTTTAGGTGGCAATTTTAAATCGATTAACAAAGATTACCAGTTCAGTTTAGATCCTCAAAAGCTTTTGCTTAATTATGAAAAGTGGGCCATCGCACCTGAAAATTACATCCAGTTTGGCCAGTCGGGCATTATAGCTAATCAATTTAACCTAAGCAAGGGCAATCAGCTTTTAGGGATTAACAGCACAGATACTGTTGCCAACTCTCCTTTAAAAGTTGAGTTTAAAGACTTCAGAATAGAAACCCTTACTAAGTTTGCCGAGCAGGACAGTTCATTGGTTGGCGGTACTATTAATGGCACTGTTGATGCAAAGGAACTTATGGATACACCTAAGTTTGAGGCAAACCTGACAATAGATAGGCTAAGGTATTTAAAAGATGAGTTTGGAACTTTGCGTGTTGCCGTAAATAACAATACGGAGAATGCATACGAAACTAACATTGCATTATCTGGTGTGCATGAGTTACGGGTTAATGGTTTTTACTATACTTCGCCACAGAGCGCACTTGATCTTACCTTAAACATTGATAAAATTGACCTGAAAGCGGTAGAGAGTGTGTCAATGGGACAGATAAAGAATGGCTCAGGCACAATCTCCGGCGAGTTATCTATTAAGGGTGCGCTTGATGCCCCTAAAATTTTAGGCGACATTAAATTTAATCAAGCTGCATTTACAGCAACTTATGTGAATTCTTATTTCAGAATGCCAAATGAGTCTATAAGTTTTACTGATAAGGGGATAAACTTCAATAGATTTACCATTATAGATTCTTTAAATCAGAAGGCTGTAATTACCGGTGGCGTCCTCACAACTGACTATAAAGATTTCCGGTTCAACATGGATATGAGGACCAACAACTTTAGGCTTATGAACTCTACTGCAGCTGATAATGACATGATCTATGGAACTGTTTATGTTACCAGTACCATTAAGGTTCGGGGTGATCTTAACCAGCCTGATGTAGACATGAACGTTAAAGTAGAAGATAAAACTAAGTTCTTCTTTGCCATGCCACCTGATGATCCTTCGGTAATTGATCAGGAAGGTATTGTACAGTTTACAGATTTCAGCGCACCGCCTTTTAATGGTAAAAAGGCGCTGAACGTTAGCGATTCTGTAAGCAAGGCTCCCATTAAAGGACTTAATTTAAGTGCTACTATCGACATTGATCCGGATGCAGAATTAAATGTAGTGGTAGATCCATCTAATGGTGACGCATTAAAAGTTAAAGGGCAAGCATCTTTAACAGCAACAATGGATCCTAGTGGCAAGACTAGTTTAACAGGAAGATATCAGGTGTCTGATGGCAGTTACAATCTTACTGTTGGCCCTGTTAAAAAAGACTTTAAGCTGCAACAAGGCAGCAGCATTGTATGGACTGGTGATCCTATGGAGGCCAATGTAAACTTAACGGCATTGTATGAAGTAAATACTGCTCCTATTGACTTGATAGGCGATCCCACACAATATGAGGCTAAAACCAAGCTTCCTTTCCAGGTATATCTGATGATGACAGGTGAACTGTTAAAGCCAAGCATCAAATTCAAACTAGACTTACCAGAAAATGAACGGGGTGCACTTAATGGCCAGGTATATGCCAAATTACAGAGCGTAAACACAAATGAAAGCGAACTGAACAAACAGGTATTTGCACTTTTGGCATTCAACAGATTTATTGCAGATAATCCATTCCAAAGTCTGGCAGGTGGCAGTAGTGTTTCTTCTATTGCCCGCTCAAGTGTAAGTAAATTATTAACAGAACAATTGAACAACCTTGCGTCCGATTTGATTAAGGGTGTAGATATAAACTTTGGTTTAAATTCGTCTGAAGATTATTCGGCATCAGGCAGCAAGTCCCAAAAAACAGATTTGGAGATTGGCTTGTCTAAAAAACTCTTGAATGACCGTTTAATTGTTACTGTAGGTAGTTCATTTGGACTAGAAGGCCCTCAACAACAGGGTCAAAGTTCTACCAATATTGCAGGAAATGTTAATGTAGAATACCTGCTTTCGAGCGATGGCAGGTACAGGTTAAGAGCATATAGACGCAATCAGAACGAAGGCGTAATTGAAGGACAGATCATTGAAACAGGACTGGGATTTGCCTTAGTGGTTGATTACAATAGATTCAGAGAGGTTTTCCAAAATTTCTCCAAAAAGAAAAGATTTAGAAATGAAGAGAGGCGTAAAAATGAGACAACAAATTAAATCCAGCTTATTTATACTTGCATGTTTAATTTTTGGCGCCTGTAGCAGTACCAAAAACCTTAAACCCGGAGAGATTTTATACACTGGTGCCGATATTAACATCAACCCTGAT
This sequence comes from uncultured Pedobacter sp., assembly GCF_946479715.1. The sequence goes on from NZ_CAMLHF010000029.1 coordinate 25,657, forward strand.
TCAACAGCAAAAATTGACAATCAGAAAGAGGTTAAAGGTATTCTGCTTGATAAAACACGACCTAATCCTAATAAGTCAATTTTAGGATTAAAGTTTAAACTTGCCATGTACAATCTTGCCGGGGAACCTAAAAAATCAAAAGGGATCAGGTATTGGCTACGCAATAAAGTTGGCGAACCACCAGTGCTGTTAAGCGAGGTAAAAATTCCCTATAACAATGCTGTGCTTAAAAGCTATTTGATTAGTCAGGGCTACCTTCAGTCTGATGTTAATGGAGATACTGTGGTGAATGGTAAAAAAGGTAAAGCCCTTTATACCGTAGTTACCGGTGCAAGATATAAGATTAACAGTGTCGAATTCCCGAAAGATAGCACAGGTATAGTTCAAATAATCAATCAGAATAAGGACAAAACGCTATTAAAAGTAGGCGACAATTATGACCTGGAGACTTATAAAAATGAACGAATCAGAATAGACAATGATTTAAAGGAACAGGGATATTTTTACTTTAATCCTGATTATTTGATTTTACAGGTCGATAGTACTGTAGGTAAACATTTGGTAGACATCAGAATAAAAGTAAAAGACATTGCACCTGATGCGGGTCTTAAGCCCTATACCATTGATAAGATTAATATTTACCCTAATTATTCTTTAAGAAGAGATAGCGCGATCAGAAATTCGACGCCTGAAGTATATAAGGATTTTAATATTTATGATACACGACATACCTACAAGTCAGGTTTATTTGACCGGTTGGTATTCTTCAAAAAAGATGAACTGTATAACAGACGCGATCATAACCAATCTTTAAACAGAATGGTTAACATAGGTATTTTTCAGAATGTTAAAGCAGAATTTTTACCTGTCGACAGTTTTAGAAACAATAAGCTAAACCTTAACATTTTCCTCACTCCATTAAAGAAAAACTCTCTTTCATTTTCACTTACCGGCACCAGCAAATCCAATAACTTTGTTGGATCAGAAGCTAAGCTAACTCAAACTACCCGAAACCTGTTTAGAGGCGGTGAGCAGTTGGATGTAAGTGTAAGTGGTGGTTTCGAAACTCAGGTGAGCGGGCAAGCTAAGGGATTAAATTCATATTCTTTTACTACTGAGGCAAAACTTACCTTCCCAAGGTTTATACTCCCTTTCTTTAATTTTAACAGCACCAATGCGTTTATCCCTAAAACCATTGCTTCTTTATCATATCAATCCCTAAACAGAGGATCCTTATACGGTCTGAATTCCTTCAAAGGAGAGTTTGGATATAACTGGAAAGAGAATTTATACAAAGAACATAGCTTTAATCCTATCTCTATAAATTACGTAACATCTAACGTAACCAATGATACGGCAAGAAGGGATAGCCTATTTAGTGCAAACCCCGGCCTTGAAAAAAATCTGGAGCGCCAATTTATTATCGGAAGCAATTATAGTTTCACCTTTACCAACCAGATGGAGGATTTCAGAAGAAACAATATCTACTTCAATGGAACTCTTGAAACTGGTGGAAACGTATGGGGCTTATTTGCAGGGAAAAACGATGAAGGCAAAAAGACTGTACTTGGCATTCCTATCAATCAATTTATACGAGTTGAAACCGATTTTAGAGATTATTATAAAATCACAAAGAATCTGATCTGGGCAAGTCGTTTAAATCTTGGTTATGGTTATGGTTATGGGAACAATACATCTATCCCCTTTGTGCGTCAGTTCTTTGCCGGAGGCAGTAACGATATCCGGGCTTTTGCAGCCAGATCATTGGGACCCGGCTCTTACAAACTACCAAACCAAACCAATAACTATACCGACCAAAGTGGAGATATTAAGGCAATGGTCAACACAGAACTACGTTTTAAATTATTTAGTGTTTTATATGGGGCTCTGTTTGCAGATGCCGGGAACGTGTGGTTAAGAAAAGAAGATCCGTTAAGACCAGGGTCAGGCTTTAATTTTAAAGATGCCCTTGACGAAATTGCAGTAGGTACGGGTGCCGGTCTCAGGGTAGATGCATCGATCTTCGTTATCCGTTTAGATGTAGCATTCCCTATCAGAAAACCTTATCTTGAGCCTGGAAATCGTTGGGTAATAGATCAGGTAGATTTTGGAAGCAGCACCTGGCGTAAAGAAAATTTAATCTATAACATAGGTATTGGGTATCCTTTTTAATATTGATTATGACATTCTTAAAAAAAGCCATTCATTTTGTTAAAGCAACAGCACATTTATTTATAGCCGCCGGAAAAGGGTTTATGGAAGACAGGGTGATGAAGTTAAGTGCTGACCTTGAATATTACACCATATTTTCTCTTACCCCACTTATCATTATTATTATTGCTGCAGCAAGTTTGTTTTTAGGAGGAGATATTAAGCACACAATAGAAACGTCTGCTGATGGAACAGTTCAAGAATATAAAATGGATCCTAGAGAGGAGCTTTTCTCTGAAATACAAGATTTGGTAGGTCCGGCTGCCACCGCTCAACTTAAATCATTCGTAAAACAATCAAACGTTTCAGGGAAAAGCACTTTAGGGCTAATTATAGGCATCACCACACTTATTATTGGTGCTACGGCGATGTTCATAGAGATTCAAGACAGTATTAATCTAATCTGGAAAGTCAAGGCTGTACCAAAAAAGGGATGGAAAAAGTTAATCACCAACAGACTTCTCTCCTTTTCGCTAATTGCTTCGCTAGGATTTTTATTACTCGTCTCCCTTGTTATAAATAGTATAGTAGTGGGTATAGGCGACAAACTTGTGGGGCTTGCTTCTAAAATTGGCGTTGAAAAAGTATCAGAACTTTTTATGCTGATCCTTACCAATGCTTTAACACTGGCTGTTGTAACCTGCATTTTTGCCATCATTTTTAAAGTATTACCTGATGTTGATTTAAAATGGAAACCAGCAATTGTGGGGGCCCTTTTTACTGCACTACTTTTTAGTTTGGGCAAGTATATTATTGGAATCTATATTGAAAAGGGCAACCCTGCATCGGCATTCGGAGCTGCCAGTTCTATAATTGTAATCCTGTTATGGATCTATTACACCTCTATCATTTTATATTTTGGAGCTGAATTTACACAGGCCTATGCAGAAAGATATGATAAAGGCATAGCACCAAGTAAATATGCCGTGCATACCAAAATTGTTATTGTAGAAAAAAAGGTGGATGTATTACCGCCACAGCATCCTGAGGATACAAAGATCCCTTAAACATACTTAAGCATCTGATCCATCAGTTCCTGTTCTAAAAATGGTTTTAATACCAGATCATTCATTCCTGCCTTTAAGTAGGCCTCTCTGTTTTCCTGCATCACGTGGGCAGTTATTCCTAGAATTGGAATTCCTGATTTTGCAAAATCTCCGTTATATCTGATTTCATGTGTAAGCTCTACCCCACCCATCACTGGCATTTGAATATCAGTTAAAACAATATCGTAATCATTCTTCTTGTATAATTCGAGTGCCTGTTTACCATCATAGGCAGAGTCATACTCCATACCCCACCTCTTCAATATGGTTTGAACCAATAAAATATTCATTTTATTATCATCTACAAGCAGCACCTTCTTTCCTTTCAGTTTCTCAACAGTTGATATGCCTTTATCATCATGTTGCTCCACTGCTAATTCTGAAATAAGGTAGGGGATTTCAAAACTAAATACAGAGCCCTTACCAAGTACACTACTCACATTTATTTTACCACCCTGCAGCTCCACTATCTTTTTACAAATTGCCAATCCCAGGCCAGTTCCCTGAAGTTGTGTTGTAGCCGATGAATAGATTTGCGAGAATTCAAGAAATATCAGATCAAGATCTTCCCTGGCCATACCTATGCCGGTATCTTCTACCTGCACTTTTAATACTGCTTGTTTTTTCCCATCTACTACCAGCTGAACCCGAAGCGTTATTTTCCCTCTTTTTGTAAATTTAATGGCATTGGTTAACAGATTCATAATAACCTGTTTCAAACGTAAACGGTCGCCAATTAAGTAAATATTTTTATCAATAGCTATTTTACTCTCTAATTTTAGATCCTTATTTTCCGCAAGAACATTCATGCTATGAAAAACTTCAGCAATCTCTGACTCTGGAGAGAATGGCTCAGATTCGATATTTATTACGCCTACTTCATACTTAGAAAAATCAAGAATTTCATTAACCAGTTCCAGCAACATCTCTGATGAACTGCGGATAGCGGCTACTTGCTCTCTCTGTTCGTCACTCAGGTTACTCTTGCCAAGCTGCTCAGAAAATCCAACTACCGAATTTAATGGTGTACGTATTTCGTGGCTCATATTAGCAAGGAAACGACTTTTCGAATGCGAATCCTGTGCAGCCAAACCATTCAGACTAATTAATAGACTTTCATTCTTATAAAGCTTATACAAATTGAAAAGAATAATACCAACTAAACAAACCAACAATAGCGCATCTATCAGTTCCATTCCGCTTAATTTTTTAAGCTCTAATTCAAGTTCACCACCCAAAGTAACCCTTCGTTTAGCTACATACTCGATATCATTTTGCTTAAACTCCTTTAATACCGTAATAATATCGTGGATTAGTTTATTGTTCAACAACAAAATTGCCTTTTCATTACTCTTGATTTGGTTATTATTGGCATAAAGCTTCCGGTAATAGGCTTCTACTTCCTCTAATAATTTGTTATTAAAAGTTGTAACCTCATCCACAACCCCCTCGTTCTTTTTGGTTTTAACAATTGTAACTGCGCTGTCTTTACTGCCTTTATTGGAAATTGCATCAGCTAGTCTGCCAAAGAATTTTTTACGCGGTTTAACTGGTTGTTTAATCGTGTCTACAGTTGTTACTGTCTTAAACTTTTTCTTTATCGAACCCAGATTAATTTTTGCCTGGGTACGCCTTTCTTCCAAACCAAGCTTCGAGAAACCGGCAAACAGGCTATCTGTTAACTGCCTAAGTTTCAAATAGCTTTCCGTCTTTAGTTTTTTCTGATTTACTAGCTCTTTTAAATCCTGATTCTCCGGATTGTTATCTCCGAGGCCATTTAAATCGTTTAAAAGAAGAGAAATTTTGTGGATTCCATCCGAGAATTGATTAAGATAATATTTATCTGCAGTTACTGCATACATGCGCGAGTTATTCTCTGCCTGATAAAGAATATAAATACAGGTATCTACTTCTGAATAACTTTTCTGAAGCATGGTTAGCTTTGTAATGTCATTCTTTAACCCATTAATTTTGCTATTCCTTAAGTATAACAGAAAAGCATAAATAAACAGTGCAAGTATCAAAAAAGCTACTACAAAGTAACGGAACGGATCTCTTCTCTTAGCGTTGAACGACATATTATCTTTTTATGCTGCAGTTTTTGGCCACAGGACTTATCAAACAATTATATCAAGAGGGATCTGATTGAAATACAATAATAAACGAAAATTTTCACATAACCGATACTTTAATGAATCTTAAGCAACATCCAATGTTGTTTCTTCAGTATCCTCTGCGATAACAAGTTCTTCGGGCAATAATTCCTCTATAGTATCTTTTTCTACTCTGAGGTTTCTAATGATGTGTTGTTGCCTGTCTGGAGTGTTTTTGCCCATATAATATTCCAAAAGATTTTTAATAGTCTGATCTTTTAAGATTACTGGATCTAACCTGATATCCTTGCCAATAAAGAGTCCGAATTCATCTGGTGAGATTTCGCCTAAACCTTTAAATCGGGTAATTTCAGGCTTGTTACCAAGCTTCTCAATTGCACGCTTTCTTTCGTCGTCGCTATAGCAATAAATTGTTTCTTTTTTATTACGAACCCTAAACAATGGTGTTTGCAAAATGTAAACATGGCCTGCACGAACAAGATCAGGAAAAAACTGAAGAAAAAAGGTCATCATTAACAGTCTTATGTGCATGCCGTCAACATCGGCATCAGTAGCAATTACAATATTATTGTAATGCAAACCTTCCAGCCCGTCTTCAATATTCAATGCATGTTGCAACAAGTTGAACTCTTCATTTTCATACACCACTTTTTTAGTAAGCTCATAACAATTTAAAGGCTTACCCTTAAGACTAAAAACTGCCTGGCAATCTACATCCCTTGATTTAGTGATAGAACCGGAAGCAGAATCACCCTCGGTAATAAACAAGGTAGTTTCATATCTTTTATCATGATTACTGTTAAAGTGAACTTTACAGTCTCTTAGTTTCTTGTTATGTAAAGATGCTTTTTTTGCCCTATCGTTAGCCAGCTTCTTGATGCCCGCAATATCTTTACGTTCTCTTTCAGATTGCAGTATTCTTTTCAACAATGCATCAGATACGTCAGAATGTTTGTGCAGATAATCATCAAGCTCCTTTTTAACAAAGTCGTTAATGAATGTTCTTACCGAAGGTCCCTCGGGGCCCATATTCTGAGATCCAAGTTTGGTTTTAGTCTGCGACTCAAAAACAGGTTCCTGCACCCTAACAGAAATAGCCGCAATAATAGATGCCCTGATGTCTGAAGCATCATATTCTTTTTTATAGAACTCTCTAATCGTTTTTACCACAGCCTCACGAAATGCAGCCTGGTGCGTACCGCCTTGCGTAGTATGCTGACCGTTAACAAAAGAATGATAATCCTCGCCGTACTGTTGTCCGTGAGTCATTGCAATTTCAATATCATTACCTTTTAAGTGAATGATAGGGTAACGCAATTCTTCGGCTTTATTAAATTTAGAAAGCAGATCGTACAATCCTCTTTCCGAGAAATATTTTTGATTGTTAAAATTAACGGTAAGACCTGTGTTTAGAAACACATAGTTCCAGATCATACTTTCTACAAAATCAGAAATGTAGTGGTAGTTTCTAAAAATAGTCTCGTCCGGATAAAAGGTAATTGCGGTACCATTACGCTGGGTTGTTTCAATAATATCATTCTCTAAAACAATTTCACCTTTAGAGAATTCTACCTTTTTCGTTTTCCCATCACGATAAGATTGAACCACAAAATTAGTAGAGAGTGCATTTACAGCCTTAGTACCCACACCGTTTAACCCTACAGATTTTTGAAAGGCATTACTATCATACTTACCACCGGTGTTTATTTTAGATACGCAATCTATTACTTTACCTAAAGGAATACCCCTACCGTAATCCCTCACATTAACCTTGTGTTCGGATACCGTAATTTCAATTGTTCTGCCAGAGCCCATCACAAACTCATCAATTGAGTTGTCCACAATTTCTTTAAGCAAAACATAAATCCCATCGTCCTGTGCAGATCCATCTCCCAGTTTACCAATGTACATACCGGGACGTAATCTGATGTGCTCTTTCCAATCGAGGGAGCGTATACTATCTTCGTTATAATTCGGTTCAGCCATGATGTAAGTAAGTATAATACAAAAATACTATAATGCAGTAAATTTACTCGAATAAGCTGGGGAATCAATTACAAAGTTTCAACAAATGCACATTTTCATGTATATTCAAACAAATTAAATCATGCTCAATATGCGACCTGAAAAACAGCTCTCCATGCTTGACTTATCAATGATCGTTGTAAGTCTGGTAATAGGAATGGGCATCTTCCGCACACCCGTCAATGTAGCTGCAGGAGCGCAAATACCCGAATTGTTTTTTTTAGCATGGATCATTGGAGGACTAATTGCCCTGTGCGGGGCTTTAACTTATGCCGAAATAGGCTCTCGTTTTCCGGTTACCGGCGGATACTATAAAATATTCTCAGCATTTTATCATCCTTCCATTGCTTTTGCCATCAACTGTATCATAGTAGTTTCAAATGCCGCTTCAGTTGCAGGTGTTTCAATTATCGGAGCTGAGTATTTAAGTAAGATCATTTTACCCGTTGAAATGCAAACAGAGTTTTCAAGAATAGCAATTGCTGCTGTTTCTATTGGCCTGTTTTACTTCATCAATTTATTGGGGCTAAAAGTTAGCTCTAAAACGCAAAATGTACTTTCGTTAATAAAAATAGGGATGGTACTTATATTAATTGGCGCTGTGTTTATGGGGCCGGCAGCATTAAGCTCCCCTTCCACTTTCAGCACATCAGGGGGGGCTCTCCCAACCGTATTTGATTATGGAAAAGCGCTGGGCATCTGTTTAATCGGTATCTCTTTTACCTTTGGCGGATATCAGCAAACCATCAACTTTGGGGGCGAAACGAAATCTCCAGGTAAAATTATACCCCGCTCAATCTTCACCGGCTTAGCTATCATTTTTATACTTTACATGGCAATTAATTATGTGTATGTAAGAGTGATAGGGTTTGAGCAACTAAAAACAGCCGAAAGCATTGCCGCAATACTTGCAGGAAAAATCTTTGGCCCTATAGGTTTTACTGTTTTATCCTGCTTAATTTACCTTTCTGTTCTGGGTTATGTAAATGTCAATTTACTAAGCAACCCACGAGCTATGTTTGCTATGGGCGAAGAGAAGGCATTACCTGCAATCTTTACTAAAAAGAGCAAAAAATCGGATGTCATGTTTGTGAGCTTAACTGTATTCACCATCATCTCTATCATTACATTGTTTTACGCTCAAACGTTCGACAAAATCCTGAACTACACCATATTTTTAGATTGTATTGGCATGGCTACTTCGGCGGCTACCATATTCTTTTTAAGAAAACGAACCGCCCATCTTGATAAAAACACCATTTACAGCATGCGCTTGTATCCCTTAATGCCATTAATATTTATTGCTGCCTATTTATTTGTAGCTGTCAGCATTTATGCCGACGATCCGCAAGCCGCAATAAATGGTTTGCTGATCTTTGCATGCTTTATTATTATCTATTTCATAAACCGATTTTACCAAAGAAACCGAACATAACAAGCAGTACAACAACCACAATTAACAAGCTCAATCCATCACCCTATATACGATGCCGATAAAAGAACTACCCTTTAAAAAAGAAATTGCCTATGCAGCAGGAATGATGGGCTGGAGCATCATGACCAACATTATTATAGTTATGCTGCCATATTTTTATCTTCCCCCAAACAATTCAGGGCTCACTCCGCTGGTTCCTCAACTATTGGTGTTCGGTGCATTTAATATTTTATCTCTCATTGCTGCCTCCGGCAGACTGTTTGATGCCATATATGACCCATTCATTGCCTCTGTGAGCGACGCTAGCGACAATCCAAAAGGCAGGCGCATTCCTATTATGAAATATGCAATAATACCGGCAGTAGTATGTTGCTCTCTTGTTTTCTATCCTATGGTTAAAGGAGAAAGCATTACCAATGCCTGGTGGCTTACCATAGTACTTGCTGGTTTCTTTATCTCGGTTACCACCTATATTATCCCTTATAATGCACTCCTTGCCGAATTAACACATAGTGCTGATCAGAAAGTCAAACTCTCTACCTTCCAGCAAGTAGGTTTTGTTTTAGGGATGATAATTGGAGCCATGTGCAATAATTATGCTGACCTGATACAGGATGTTTTTAAAATCACAGACAGATCCGAAGCCCTGCAATACACCATCTTTTGCCTCAGCATATTCTCCGGGCTGGTTATGATCTTACCGGTTATGTTTATAGATGAAAAGGAATATACCGATGCCAAACCAACACATATCGAACTAATACCTGCACTTAAAAACACCTTCAGAAATACCAATTTTAAATATTACCTGATCTCAGATTTCACTTATTACATTGCCCTTAGTATCATTTCAAGTGGTCTGCTTTTCTTTGTTACCGTATTATTAGGTCTGCCAGATTCTGATGGCGGTAAATTTATGGGCACCATGGTAATTCTATCACTCTTCTTTTATCCTTTTATTAATTATGGAGCGAAAAGGTTTGGCAAAAAGCCCCTGGTATTGGTTGCTTTTGCGATACTCAGCTTAATATTTGTTACCATTTATTTCTTAGGTCACCTGCCCTTTTCTCCTGCCGTCCAAATGTATATCCTGGTAATATTTGCATCTTTCCCTTTGGCATCTTTAGGCATTTTACCTAATGCTATTTTAGCTGATATTGCTCAAAATGACACAAAAGAAACAGGAGAAAACCACGAGGGGATGTTTTTTGCCGTTAAATACCTCTTTGTTAAATTGGGTCAAACTATGGGAATAGCCATATTCGCTATGTTAACCGTATATGGCAAAGATCCCGGAAATGATTACGGGTTACGTTTAAACGGTGTTGTAGGCTTTGTGCTTTGCATACTGGCACTCCTGTTTTTTAGCCGTTTTAAAGAAAACAAAGCTTCTGATTTATAGTCACATAGCTATAAATCAGGGATATGAATAAAAGCCGGAAGTTTATATGTACCTTTGCAGTGAGGTGATATTCTTTTGCCTCTATTATACATTAAAATACAAATACATTGTTATTCGAAGAATTAAACCTGATTGAGCCAATTTTAAAAGCGCTGCAAACAGAAGGTTATACACAACCTACCCCAATACAAGAACAATCCATACCATCCATACTTCAAAACAGAGATCTGTTAGGGTGTGCACAAACCGGTACAGGTAAAACTGCTGCGTTTGCTATCCCAATGTTACAGTTGCTTAGTAAACCTCACACCAATACGAAAATACATAAAGCTATAAAAGCATTGGTATTAACACCAACACGTGAGCTGGCCATACAAATTGAAGAGAGCTTTAAAGCTTATGGAAAAAATCTGCCTTTAAAACAACTGGTAATATTTGGCGGTGTTGGACAAAAAGCACAAACAGATGCACTACACAGAGGTGTAGACATTCTTGTTGCTACTCCAGGAAGATTACTAGACCTGATGAATCAGGGCTTTATCAACCTACGTGATATCGAGATCTTTGTTCTTGATGAAGCTGATAGAATGCTTGACATGGGTTTCATCCATGATGTAAAGAAGGTTATTGCTAAATTACCTGTTAAAAGACAGACTTTGTTTTTCTCGGCTACCATGCCAAAGGAAATCCAGACTTTAGCCAATACAATCCTTACAAATCCAATTAAAGTTGAAGTCACCCCTATTTCATCTACAGCAGAAAAGATTCAGCAAGAGATCTTTTATGTAGAAAAAAACGACAAGAAAGATTTATTACACCATATTTTAAAAGACAAAACCATTCAAACTGCATTGGTATTTTCTCGTACAAAACATGGTGCCGACCGCATTGTAAAAGACCTGATTAAAGTTGGTGTTAAAGCCGAAGCCATTCATGGTAATAAATCACAAAATGCCAGACAACGCGCACTAACCAATTTCAAAGCTAAAACCACACGTATATTGGTTGCTACTGATATTGCAGCACGTGGTATTGATGTTGATGAATTAACTCATGTAATCAACTACGAATTACCAAACATACCTGAAACTTATGTACACAGGATTGGTCGTACTGGTCGTGCTGGCTTAAGCGGTACTGCGCTTTCTTTTTGTGATTCAGAAGAGAAAGAATTTTTAGACGATATCGAGAAATTGATCGGCTTAAAAATACCTGTTACCGAAGATCACCCTTTTGCTATGAGCTGGCAAAGCCTGATGTCAGGTGCAGCCGCAGCTAAA
>NZ_CAMLHF010000030.1 GCF_946479715.1 uncultured Pedobacter sp.
TCGTTTTTGAAGTTTTTGCCGCGTTCCACACCATTATTACCTCCATAATATTGATGATTGAAAGTTGTGTCCAGTTTAAATGTTTGTTTTGCAGTACCTGTACCAATCCTTGTTGAAAAATACCCCACAGGCTTATATTCGAAACCGATTGATTCAGTTAAGTAACCTGGCGACATAAATTTAGAAACAAGAGATGCTTGTTCTTCGTTATTGCCATCTCTATAATAGGCATATCCCCGATCAAATTGAGATTCAAATGTTACGGAACCAAAGAAATACCAGCTTTTTGATAATCTTAAATCGGCCTTGTTATCCCAGAAAATCCTATCCCTTGTTTTCTTTTGCAGCTGGTCTTTATTTTTGACCTTACCATACTCAAGCATTACCTCACTTATATAACCATAACCTTCTTTTCTATATTCAGCACGGTAGTTAACAAGCCCGCCAACGGCAAGAGAGTTTACACCCCCAGCTTTCCAGTTGTTTGAAAAGCTACCCTGATTGACGTTAATGCCAACAGAAGTCCTTATCTTCCAATAGTTGATTTTTTCGGCAATAACTACCGGTGGAATCTTTACGGGCGTATAGTTCAGTATTCCAGTCCTTGATGGTAAAGGACTACGCTTTAATTTTATCTCCAGCCCTTTGGTTTCAATAGGCACAGTATCAATCTCCTGAGCGATCAGGCTTGACGAGGTGATAAACAGTAACAAGAGGCAGATATTAAAACTCTTCATTACTACAAAGAAAAACAAAAATGTGACTTATTAAAAGTTTATTAATAAACTAATTGCAAAACTTACTCTTGTCTATGTTTTTTTACTAATGAAACGAATCCATGCAAATGCTTTTCTATGAGATAAATACGATAGATCAGCATCAAAGCAGTAGGCTTCTTTTTCAAACGGGATATTGAAATAAGCTAAATAATGATTTTTATATCTGATCAGGTTGATCAGATACATTAATAAATATAAAAAGTAAAAAGGTAGAATAAGCAGTTCAAGCTGTTGTCTAAAATGTATCCGTTCATGATTAATTAAAACCGTATCAACCTTTAGCGTTTTATTTTTTAAGATAATAAAAGGGAAAATAGCCATTGCATTGGCTGGTAATTTAGATAATATGAGAAAGAAGGGTCTCAAAACTCTTCTACTTTTATTTTAGGGAGCGGCTGTAACCTAAAGGCAGCCGGATTCCGCTTGTAGCTGGCATAACTGTTCCTTAAATATACAACAAAAGCATAATCCGAAGCTGTTAAAACGAATTGATAAGTAGGTCTGTATTGTTGCATAAAATCCTCCATTTCATAGTCGCCCAACTGCAATACCTTCTTTACATAATCTGGCGTAAACCTATAATCTATAATCGCCTCATGGTAATCACGCTCAAGTATTTTTTGAAGGTGACGGGCGTTTTTACCATCTCTGCTTAGCAGATTATAGATTGCATCTATACCCAGACCCGCGCCTCCTAAACCAAGATTAAGCAAGTCTTTTGCTTTACCCTTGTCCAGCGCATACTTATACTCTTTTAATGTATTGGCATGTGATTCTTTAGGGGTATATTTCCTGCCGGTAATGGATACTTCACGTAAGTTAATACCAAGTGATTTCAATTGAAAGTACACTGCTTTCTGGCCATGATGAATAAGCGTATCAACCGCATAACCTTGCAATACAGCGTAGAGGGTATCTCCTACAGCAGCATTTATCGAAAACTCACCCTTAGGGGTATTGTAAATCCCCTCGTCTTTGCTGGCGTTGTAGATGTACACTTTAGCCAGACGAAGCTTCGAATCTTTGTCAACCACAAAGCCTTTTACCGTATTGGTTTGGGCCATTGCAGTTAACGTTGTGCAGTAAAGGATTAATAACAGGCTAAAAAATCTCATTGGAGATACAAAACTACAAGATAACTATCTGCGCTTAATAAACATTAACATTATTTAACTAACACAAGCTTTTGCCCAATCTTGATGCCAGTGTCTGCAAGGTTGTTTAGCGCCTTTATATCATCCACAGAGATGTTAAAACGTTTGGAGATGTTGTAAAGGGTGTCTCCTTGTTTTACAGTGTAGGGGCTTTCTAAAGTCGTTGAAGAAACAGGATCAGGAGTGTTAATTACTACAGCAGGAGTGCTTATTTTTAATGTATCTGGGGTTTTGATTACTTGTTTTGAAGGAGGCGTGGCCACAGGAGTGAATTTTTTCTTTTCCTGAGGGATGTTCGCGTTGATTTCTGAGAAAACACGGTCTTCGCGTTTTAGTTTTTCATTTTCAGATTCCGGCATATCATAAAAATACAACTGATACTTTTCTATGGTATTTATCAGCAGATCCGGATACTTAGGGTTTGTAGCATAACCGGCTTGTTTTAAACCTACAGCCCAGTTTTTATAATCGTTTTTATCCAGCTCAAAAAGAGCACTGTAACGCTTTCTTTTTAAGAATTCAGAATGATCTCTGTAAGATTCCCGGGCGTCTTTATAAACTCTGAAACAATCATCGGCCTTATCGTCGTCTTTATAATATCCCTTACCTTTCCATTCGGAAGTGCATTTGATGCCAAAGTGGTTGTTCGCATATTTTGCCAAGCTGCTGTTTCCACTGCCCGACTCAATAATGCCCTGTGCAAGTGTAATACTTGCCGGAATACCATATTTATTCATCTCTTCAATTGCTACGCCTTTAAATTCATCGATATACATTACTGTAGTACGCGATTTATATTCAGGATTTGCTTTGTCTGCTGCTTTTTCGATTGCTTTATTGTTGCGACTGTACTTTTTTGTTTTGCAGGCAGAGAAAAATAGCACGACGGCCGCAAGGATGATTATTCTTTTGTTCATTATAGTTTAAGTTTTTGTCCGGGTTTAAGTGCAGCGCCTTTTAACCCATTTTTTTTCATTAGTGAGGCTGCGGTTGTTCCCCTCAATTTTGCTATTTTATTCAGGCTATCGCCTCTTTTAACCGTATATGTTGATCTTGAGTTTTTTGCTGATCTGGACCTGGTGGCAACGACAGGTGCAGGTGGTTCAACATAATCGTCGGGCCGTTCATCGTATTGAGAAAGGTCATTTTTTTTAATGATTCCGATGATCTGTGATGCCCATGTTCTGCTTCTGGCATAGCCACCACGCTGTATACCTCTGGCCCAGTTTCTGTAATCAAACTGGTCATATTTCTCGAAAAGTGAAGTAAAAGACGATCGGCTTTTTAAGAATTCCAGAAAGCTATCATAAGACTCCTGAACAGAAGGATAATCCTTATAGGATGAACGGATTTCGGTATTGCTGTTCGCGCCTTTGATCCCGAAATGATTGTTAAGGTATCGGGCAATTTTACTTGTGCCGGATGCTGATTCGTGTATGGCAACAGCAAGAATAACACTGGCAGGTATTTTATGTTCCCGCATCAGTGTTTGAGCATACGCTGCATGCTCTGCAATATATTCTGCTGTGGTTTGGGCGCCGGCACTAAATGTTATGGTGATAGCGCTAAGCCAAACTAACAGTAATGATTTAAACATACCTTATTTTTTTCTGATGATAAATAACCCATCTCTAACAGGTAAAATGAGTTTTTCTACGCGGTCATCTGCCGCAATTTTGTCATTAAATGTAGTGATATTTTTAGTGTCTTTATCCTGATTGGTGTTCAGTACTTTTCCACTCCACAGCACATTATCCACTATAATGAGTCCACCAGGCCTGATTCTGTTGAAAACAAGATCATAATAGGTGCCATTGTTTTTCTTGTCGGCATCAATAAACACAAGATCGAAGGTTTCTTCTAATGTGTTCACCGTTTGGGTTGCATCGCCAAGGATGTATTTTATTTTGCTGTTGTAGTTAGATTGAGCAAAGTTGTGGCGTACCATGTCTTCGAGCTCCTCATTTATATCCAGTGTATAAATAATTCCTGTCTCTGTTAATCCTTCGGCAAGGCAAAGGGTGGCATAGCCGGTAAAGGTGCCGATTTCTAAGATTCGGTTAGGGTTTACCATTTTGCTTAGAAAGCTAAGGACCCGGCCCTGATAGTGGCCCGAAAGCATGCGTGGCATCAGCACTTTTAAATTGGTCTCTCTATCTATTTTTTGTAGCAATTCGCTTTCTGGTTCACAGTAATTAAGCAAAAGCTGCTGCATGTCATCGCTGATTAAGCTCATATAATTTTAATAAATGCAATCTATAAACGGTGCTGTTCCATAAAATATTGCAAAATAATAGTAGCCGAGATGGTATCTACGCGCTCTTTATTTTGCCGGTCTTGTTTTTTTAATCCGCTTTGCATAATTGTTTGATGGGCTAGTTTAGAAGTAAACCGTTCATCAATCCAATGTTGGGGGATATCAGGAAAGGTTCTTTTTAAAGTTCTGGCAAAGCCTTTTACATGCTGAGCAGACTCAGAAGGAGAACCATCCATTTGCTTTGGATCGCCAAAAACAAAGGCTTCTACCTGTTCTGTTAAAAGATATTTTTTCAGATATTCTATAGCGTCTTTGGGGTGTATGGTATCGAGCCCTGTTGCAATAATTTGCAGAGGGTCTGTAACGGCTAGTCCGATACGCTTGGTTCCATAATCAAATGCTAAAATTCTGGGCATGTGGGCAAAGATAATAAAATCCGGGAGGTACCTGAGCTTGGGCTAATGTAGGGCAGATTGGGGCTAGATTCGAGTTTGCTTCGGGAAACAGGTACTTTTACCCGAAGCAAACTCGAATCTGTCTCGAACTAGCGTCGAACCAGCAACATTGTATGCAGGTATTTTGTCAACTTTAATAGCTGTTATAGCCAAGTCTTAAAATTTTGCTATTTTGCACCAAATGCAGTTTAAGAATATCATAGGTCAGGAAGCTATAAAACAGCAGTTGATACAAACATTTGCTGAGAATAGGATAAGTCATGCGCAGTTGTTTCTTTCGTCAGAAGGAAGTGGTGCTTTGCCTTTGGCAATTGCCTATGCTCAATACATTAACTGTCTTGATAAACAGGCTGATGATAGCTGCGGCGAATGTTCTTCGTGCAGAAAGTACGAAAGATATATTCACCCAGACTTGCATTTTTCTTACCCGTTTTTTGCTTCTAAAGATGTAAGAACAGCAGTAGATGTTTTAGATGAATGGCGCAGTATGGTGCTTGCCGATCCTTATTTTGACATGGATATTTGGCGATCCAAATTAAGTGCGGAGAATAAACAGGCAAATATTAACATTGCCGAGTGTCATGATATCATCAAAAAATTAAGTTATAAAGCTTTTGAAGCTGAGACGAAAGTATTGATCATGTGGCTGCCCGAATATCTGGATAAAGAAGGAAACTCCTTATTAAAGATTATTGAAGAACCACCGCAAAATACCCTGTTTATTTTAGTTGCAAATAACCAGGAACAGATTCTTTCTACCCTGTTGTCGCGGACACAGATTGTTAAGATTCCTAAACTACCACATGCTACTGTTGAAAGTTATTTGATGGATGAATTTGGCTTATCAGAAAATCAGGCTACAGAATATAGCTTTCTTGCAGATGGAAATTTGATTGAAGCCAAGCAATTGGTGGCCAATACACAAAATGAAAATGCCGATAAATTTGCCGAATGGTTAAGGATAGGTTACGGCAACAGGGTTTTGGACTTAACCAATTTTGTAGATCAGATTGCGGGCTGGGGTAGAGAAAATCAAAAGAATTTTTTAAAGTACGGGATCAGCTTTTTAAGAGAGTGCAGCTTGTTGTTAAGCGGCGCAGAAGAGCTGGTTAAACTGCCTGGTTCAGCTATGGACACGGCAAAACGGTTATCAACTCATGTACTTAATCTTAATATGGCAGATGCCATTATTTCGGAATTGGAAAAGGCGCACTATCATATCGAGAGAAATGCAAATCCTAAAATTCTGTTTTTAGATGTATCTTTACAACTAGTAAAAATAATTAAGTTTAAAACGCTCCCGAAAGGGACTCAATATATATATAGTTAATTATGGGATGTGGAAGTTGTTCTACAGGTGGCGGATGTGCCCCCTCGGGTTGCAAAAGTAATGGCTCTTGCCTTACTGGAGGATGCGGAAAAATGGAAGTTTACGACTGGCTGTCTAATCTTGACATGCCTTCAAATTATATACCTTTTCAAGTAATAGAAGTTAAATTTAAGGGTGCCAGGAAAGAATTTTTCCTGAATAGCGAGAATATATACCTCGAAATAGGTGAGTTAATTGCTGTTGAAGGCCCTACCGGCGGCTATGATATCGGCCATGTTTCCTTAACCGGAGAACTGGTGCGTATGCAAATGAAACGCCGTAAAGCAACTATTGATCAGGTAACCAGAAAAGTTTACAGAAAAGCTACTGAAGCAGACGTTGAAAAATGGAAGATCGCTAAGGCTTTGGAATGGGAAACGATGCATAAAGCACGCACCCTTGCTTTAGATTTACGTCTGTCCATGAAAATCAGCGATGTTGATTATCAGGGAGATAAAACTAAGGCAACTTTTTTTTATACAGCAGAGGGTCGTGTTGACTTTAGGGAGCTGATTAAAAAGATGGCCGAAACTTTTAGAATCCGGATTGAAATGCGCCAGATTGGAATGCGTCAGGAAGCCGGAAGGTTAGGTGGAATTGGGTCTTGTGGGCGCGAACTTTGCTGTTCTACATGGCTAACCAATTTCAAAACGGTATCAACAGCTGCGGCCAGATATCAGAACCTTTCTTTAAATACTTTAAAGCTTGCGGGACAATGTGGCAAGCTGAAGTGTTGCTTAAATTATGAGCTTGATACGTATTTAGATGCATTAAAAGACATCCCTGATCGTATTGAAAGCCTGCAAACTGAAATTGGAGTTGCCCGTCACCAAAAAACAGACATCTTTAAAAAGATTATGTGGTTCAGTTATCCTAATACAGAGGATTGGATCCCGCTAAAAGTTGACCGTGTGAAAGAGATTATGGCAATGAATAAACGCGGACAAAAGCCAATTAATCTTAAAGAAGAGGCTGTTGAGTTAACTCCGGTAGCCGTTGTAGAGAAAATACCTGATTATGAAAATGTTGTTGGACAAGATAGTTTAACCCGTTTAGACGATAAGCCTAGAAATAAAGGCAACAAGAATAATAGAAATAATCCTAACAAGACCAACGAAAATAGGAATAGCGGAAACAGGCCTGAAAAAGGACCAAGACCACCTCAGCATGCTAAACCAGCGCAGGGGCCTAAACCACCTGTACAAGGCGCCAGACCTGAGAAAGGACCTAAGCCTGCACAGGGAGCAAAGCCTGTACAGAATCCGAAACAAGGTCAACAGCCTAAACCAGTTAATAAGCCAGTGGTTCAAGCTGCCGAAGGTGTTATCACAGAGCAACCAGGTGCAGCGAGTGGTCAGCCGTCGGCAAACAGGAATAGAAACAGAAATAATAACCGAAGGAAAAAACAAAAGGAAAAGCCTAAGGATGAATAATTTTAAAGTTTTACTGCTATCCTCAGTTTTAGTCGTTCTCTTTTTTAGTGGATGCGATACCAATACGCTTGTAGATAGCAACATGTCTATGCCTGCACGTAACTGGAGTTATCCAAATAAGGTTAAAACATTAGTTGAAATTACGGATAGCAGTAAGCCTTATAATATCTATTTTAAATTGCGCCATACAGCCGATTACAGGTATTCAAATATTTTTGTTCTATTTCACATAAGTGGAGCAGGACAAAATAAGCACACCAGACGGTATGAATATAGGTTAGCGCAGCCCGATGGACAGTGGAATGGTTCTGGTTCAGGTAATCTATTTACTTATACTTTGCCCTTGCTTACTAATTACAAGTTCCCTGCGGCAGGTAAATACCATATGGAAATTGAGCAGAATATGCGAGATAATCCACTTGCTGAGATCAGTGATGCAGGTATAAAGGTCGAACTAAAGTAAAGGAAGAAGTTGTTCTAGTGCCATACCTCTGGATCCTTTAAGTAAAACAAGGCTGTTCCTTATGGGGTAGTTTTTTAGGAATTCCTGAGCCTCATCCCTGGTGTTAAAAAAGTGCCCTTTGTATTTATCTTTAAATGCGTAAAAGTCTTTCCCAATAAAAATAAGTGTTTCTACATGGAGCTGTTCGGCTTGTTTGGCAATAAGATCATGTTGCTCTGCGGATTCCGGACCAAGCTCAAACATATCTCCGATAATTACAGTTTTTTTGTCGGCAGTTAAAAGAGAAATGTTATTTAAAGCAGCAGTCATACTACTTGGGTTCGCGTTATAAAAGTCACAGATGACAGTATTGTTCTCCGTTTTTGTGATTTGTGAACGATTATTGTTAGGATAGTATCCAGAAAGACCTTTGTTTATTGCCGAAGGAGTAACATCGAAAAATGCCCCAATGCATATGGCCGCCAATATATTTTCGAAATTGTAAGAGCCGGTTAAATTAACAGATGTTTGATAGCTGGCCACTTTGTTTGACCATGAAATTTCAATTAATGGGTCTGTTTTGATCAGCTTTCCTGATATTGTATCTGTTGACTCTTTGCCGTAATATATAACCTTATCAAGATCAGCAGCAGTGCTCATTTCCAAAAGGTAAGGATTATCCCTGTTTATAAAGGCAATGCCATGATTGTTCTTTAGATACGCATAGAGTTCTGCTTTTCCTTTTTTAACGCCTTCAAACCCTCCAAAGCCGTCTAAATGGGCCATGCCTACATTGGTAATTAAACCGTGAGTAGGCTGTGCTATAGAACACAGAAATTCTATTTCTTTTTGGTGGTTAGCGCCCATTTCTATTACTGCAATTTCGGTATCATTGGTTAATGATAGAATAGAAAGGGGAACGCCAATATGGTTGTTTAAGTTTCCTTTGGTAGCAAAGGTTTTATATTTTTCGGAAAGGACAGCTTTTATTAGTTCTTTGGTGGTTGTTTTGCCATTGCTGCCAGTTAAACCTATAACCGGTATATCTAATTGTGAGCGGTGATGTTTGGCAAGATCTTGTAATGTAGTTAGCACATCAGGCACCAAAATACACTGTTTGCTGGTTTTGTATGCAAGGTTATCTATAATAGCATATGCTGCACCATTTGTAAGGGCCTTCTCTGCAAAAGTGTTGGCATCAAAATTATCACCCTTTAGGGCAAAAAACAAGCAACCAGGAGTTATATTCCTTGTGTCGGTACATATAACAGGGTGCTTTAAGTAATGCTGATAAAGGGATTCGATGGCGGTCATAGATAAAATGAATAATTAATATGGTAAAATTACACTATGAAAGAGAAACAAAAAATATTCTTTAGTATTTTGGAGTCTTAATTCATCAATATGAGATACTTTTTCCTTCCTTTTTTGTTTTTGCTTGTTGGTTTGAATGTTGCTGATGCCCAGACAAAGTCTCCGGATGAGTTTTTAGGATATGCCCTTGGAAGTAAATTTACATCCCATGATAAGGTTATTGATTATTTTAAATACATAGGCGGTAAAGAAAAGAACATAAAGATTGTAAGCTATGGCAAAACTTATGAAGGAAGAGAACTATTAATTGCAGTAATATCCTCAAAAGAAAACATAGATGATTTAGAACAAATCAGAAAATATAATGTAAGTCTTAGTAAAGCAGAGGCATCAACAGCACCGAAAGGCAAACAGCCGGCTATATTGTGGTTAAGCTACAATGTGCATGGGAACGAGGCGAGTTCTACTGAAACAGCTATGAAAACCATATTTGCTCTTGCTGAGGCACAGACAAATGACATTAAAGACTGGTTAAAGAACACCGTTATAATTATAGATCCATGCCTTAATCCGGATGGCAGGGAAAGGTATGTGAATTATTTTAACTCGGTTAGTGGGCATAAGCCCAATCCTAACCCAATGGCAAGAGAACACTCTGAGCCTTGGCCAGGTGGTAGATCGAACCATTATTATTTTGATTTAAATAGAGATTGGGCATGGCAAACACAAATAGAAACGCAGCAGCGATTGAAGTTATACCATGAATGGATGCCCGAGGTTCATGTTGATTTCCATGAACAGAGTTATAATGAACCCTATTATTTTGCACCAGCGGCCGAGCCGATCCATCAGGATGTTACCCCTTGGCAACGTGAATTTCAGGTGACCGTGGGAAAAAATAATGCTAAGTATTTTGATGAGAACGGATGGCAGTATTTTACTAAAGAGCGATTTGACCTGCTGTATCCTTCGTACGGAGATACCTATCCCTTATATAATGGTGCGGTAGGGATGACTTATGAGCAAGGAGGAATTGGAGCAGGCTTGTCTGTGGTAACTATAGATGGAGATACACTTACACTTAAGGAAAGAATCAGTCACCACTATACTACAGGTATGGCAACTATTGAGACGGTTTCAAAAAATTCGGATAGGCTGGTAAAGGAATTCAAATTCTATTTTGAAAAGGCAGTTACTAACCCTCCCGGTATTTATAAAACATATGTTGTAAAGGCGCAAAACCTGAGTAAGGTTAAAAAGCTTGCTGAGCTCCTAAAAAAGAATAGTATTGAGTATGGGTTTGGGCTAGATAGGAATTTGCGCGGATATAATTATGAAACTAAAAAAGTTGAGGGCTTTAAGGTAGATAGGAACGATCTGATTGTAAATCTGAAACAACCAAAAGCTGTTTTAGCCAATGTATTATTTGAGCCCCAAACCTCCGTTAGTGATTCTAATACTTATGATATTACTGCATGGGCTTTGCCATATGTTTACGGATTGAAAGCCTATGCAAGCAAAGAATCTGTAAAAGGAACTTATCAGGCTCTAGAGGAAGTTAAAGATCCGTCTGAAGTAGCAGATAAGCCTTATGCCTGGATTTTTAAGTGGAATTCGATTGAAGATGCGCAGGTGCTTATTGCATTACAGCGGGCAAACATTAAGGTAAGATCGGCTGAACAAGCGTTTACTATTGGCACTAAGGTGTTTCCTGCCGGATCGTTGTTGGTGTACAGAACAGAGAATGAGCGACAAGTAAAGGGGCTTTCGTCTAAGATTTCCCGTATACAAAAAGACCTAAATGCTGTAGTTTACACGTCTGCAAGTGGCTATGTTGATAAGGGGAAAGATTTCGGTTCAAATGTTTATCCTATTCTAAATGTGCCTAAAGTGGCTATTGTGACTGGAACGGGAATCTCGACTCAAGGTGTTGGCGAGGCATGGCATTTCTTTGAGCAAGAACTGAACTACCCCGTTACGATGATAACTGCTTATAGCATAGATAAGTTGGATATCAATAAGATAAATACGTTGATTATGCCAGATGGTAGTTATGGGGAAGATATTGACGAGAAATTAGAAAATTGGATTGAGAATGGAGGGAAAGTCATATTGTTTGAAGATGCAATTTCAAGTGCACTGGGAAAAAAGCCTTTTAATATTAGGTTGAGAGAGAGTGTAAAAAATGA
Organism: uncultured Pedobacter sp.; assembly: GCF_946479715.1. The sequence continues at coordinate 11,393 of NZ_CAMLHF010000030.1, forward strand.
CATAAAGGTTAATGGGGCAAGAAAGTATGGAGAACGCAATCTTGATGATTTGTCGGAAACCATTCCCGGAGCTATTTTTAAAGTTAACCTAGATCATAGCCATCCGATCTCAGCGGGGTTGGGAGATTACTATTATGCCTTAAAAACAGATGATAAAATCTATGAGCTTTTAAATAAAGATTGGAGTGTAGGTATTTTAAAACCAAATAGTTATATGGCTGGAGTGGTGGGTAACGGCGTTTTAAAAAAGCTGGATAATGGAATGCTTTTTGGGATTCAATCTGTAGCAAAAGGGACGGTAATTTATCTTGCAAGTGATATACTTTTCAGGTCTTTCTGGGAAAATGGAAAACAGATGTTTACCAATGCTGTATTTCTGGTTAATTAGATGTTTCTGAAAATCAGAGCATTGATGTTGAAATTATAAATCTGCTTAGTTAAATTTTATGATATTAAGTGTTAAAATGTGTTAAACATTTTGGCAACACGAGATTGCACATTGTTTTTTGAATATTTTTCGTTCTTATTGGTTAATATTCAGAATAAAATTTTGACATGTTGGATATTTGCAATATTGATGGTATGTTTTGTGTGTCATATTTATGTCATTTAAATTTGACTAATCTTAAATTTTTTATGCTCGCATATCAAAAGCGTATATTTATGTATTATTAACTAACCTAAATTCTAACTTTTTATGAAAAAACTTTTACAAAGTTTGTTCATTTTGGCCTTCATAGCAGGCTCTGCTATGGCACAAAATCGAACAATTACTGGTACGGTTACAGATAAGGAAGACGGCAAGCCGCTTCCGGGAGTAACTGTTGTAGTTAAAGGCACAAAAAATGGTACTCAAACTGGAGGCGATGGTAAATATGCATTGTCTGTACCCTCAGCTTCCGCAGAACTTGTTTTCTCTTACTTGGGCTACGTTTCTCAAACAGTAGCTGCTTCTGGAAACACTGTTGATGTAGTTTTGCAATCTGATTCTAAATCCTTAACAGAGGTTGTTGTAACAGCCCTGGGTATTAGCAAAACAAAGAAAACAATCGGTTACTCAGAAACTACAGTTAAATCAGAAGATATTAACAAATCGGCCCCAGTAAGCATGTTGGGTGGTTTGCAAGGTAAAGTTGCTGGGGTAACTATATCAAATACTTCAGGATCACCAGGTGGTTCAACTAAAATTATCTTAAGAGGCTATACTTCAATAAGCGGAGGTAACCAACCCCTATATGTTATTGATGGGGTTCCTTTGGACAACTCAAGTATTGGATCAGATGAGAGCTATGACTTTGGTAATAATGCCAATGACATTAATCCAAACTCTGTAGAAAGCATGAGTATCCTTAAAGGATCTGCCGCAACAGCATTATATGGATCAAGAGGATCAAACGGTGTAATTTTAATTACTACTAAAAAAGGTACTGCCGGTAAAATGGTTGTTGATTTTTCACACGCTACAACCATCACGCAAGTTGCATCGGTATTTAAACCTCAATCTACTTTTGGTCAGGGATGGGATGGTACATTCATCGAATCGGAAAATGGTAACTGGGGACCTAAATATGATGGACAAATGAGAACTTGGGGTGCAATAGTTGACAATTCTCAACTATTAAAGCCTTTTTCATTTATTAAAAATAATGTTAGAGATGCGTTAACAAACGGAACAGAGTTTAATAGTAATATTTCCTTAAGCGGGGGAAGTGATAAAACTACCTACTATTTTTCTTATGGAAATGTAATGAGTGATGGTTACCTCCCTTCTGATAATGATTCATACAAAAGGAATAACTTTAGTGTTAAGGCTGCAACTGTAATTGGTAATTTTAACATAGAAGGATCGGTGAACTATGTTTCTAAAACACAAAAATTTGTTGCACAAGGACAAGGTATATCAGGAATTGGTTCTTCTTTCTACGAAGACATTATTCAAATTCCACAAGATATTCCCATTAAAGATCTAAGAGATTATAAAAACAAGTTCTTTAATGTAGACAACTACTTTACACCTTATGCAGAAAACCCATACTATTCTATATATGAGAATGGTAGTCGTTACAAAAATGACCGTATTTATGGTAATGTTAACTTAGGATTCACTGTAAATGACTGGCTGAAATTACAATTCCAACAAGGAGCTGATGTTGATAACGCCGGAGATAGACAATGGCATAACAAAAACGCACCTACCTTAGGTAGTTATAATGATGGTGGAAACGTTGAGGGCGCTAAAAGGGCTGCTGATGTTGGTAGAGTGATAGAAGAGTCAATTAAAACTTTTGAATATGACTCTAAACTTAATGCGATATTCAAAAAAACCTTCTCTGATTTCGATATAGACGGAGTAGTTGGGGTTAACTATAATGACAGGGGGTCGCGCTTTCTTACTACAGCTGTAGAAGATCTGGCGATCCCAGGCTTCTTTAGTCTTAGTAACTCGGCAAATAAGCCAACCAGTACAGAAACTGAAAGACACAGACGCTTGTTTGGTGCTTATGCTTCTGCAACCTTCGGATATAAAAACAACCTCTTCCTGACTTTAGCCGGAAGGAACGACTGGTCATCAACATTGGCAACAGGAAACAATAGTTATTTTTATCCTGCAGCGAGTTTAGCGTATGTTGTTTCTGAAGCATTTGATATGAAAAGCACTCCAATAAGCTTCTTGAAACTAAGAGCAAGTTATGGAGAGACAGGTAGCGATACTGATCCTTACAGGGTTTTTGATGTTTTAAATGCAACTAACGTTACATTAGGCTTTGGTAACATCAGGTTCCCGGTAGCTGGTGTAGCAGGATATTCTATCGCAAATACACTAAATAACGTCAATCTTAAACCAGAGCGTGTAAAAGAGTATGAATTTGGTGGTGATATCAGGTTCTTATCTGATAGAATTGGTTTAGACGTAGCATACTTTAATAGATTAAGGGTTGATCAGATTCTGCCGGTTCCAATTGATCCGGGAAGTGGTTACTTATTCCAGATCTTGAACTTTGGTAAAGTAAGGGTGAGAGGTATTGAGGCGGCATTAAATATTAAACCGGTTAAAACAACTGATTTTAACTGGGATTTAACCTACACCTTTAGCAGACAGCGTAATATGGTTATGGAACTGCCGGCAGGTTTGGATAAAGTTATTATTAATAATGCTTATGATGCCGACTTAGTAGCAATTAAAGGAAAACCACTAGGTGTTTTTCAAGCGCCTGGCCCAGAATATTCTCCTGATGGAAAGATTGTTGTAGATGGAACAGGGTTCCCTGTAGTTGCTGCTACAAATAAAGAATATGGTGATATCCAAAGAGATTACTCTATGGGATTAACAAATATGTTCACCTACAAGTCTTTTAGTTTAGGCTTTACGCTTGACTATCAAAAAGGTGGGGTATTTTATTCTGGAACAGCAGATTTGTTAAACTTTGTTGGTGCTGATGTTAAATCAACATTTAACGATCGTCGCCCTTTCATTGTTCCTAACTCAGTACAGAAGATTACTGATGCGAATGGAAACCTGATCAGATATGAAGAAAATACAACTCCTATTACAGAAGGGTTGATTGACGATTACTATTATCCAACAACTAATAAAGCAATGGTATATAGTAACCGTATTTTGGATAAAACATTCCTGAAATTAAGAGAAGCTTCATTGAGTTACACTTTGCCTAAATCTATTGCAAACAAAATAGCAGCTAATAGAGCTGTATTTACGGTTTTTGGCAGAAACTTGCTTACCTGGTTGCCGGAGTCTAATAGAACTATTGACCCTGAGGTTTCTAACCAGGGCGTTGACTTGGCCAGTGAGTTCGGTGAATTTAGAACGGCTCCTCCAGTAAGGTTCTTCGGAGCATCCTTAAGAGTTACATTTTAATATTTGAACGATGAAAAAAATTAATATACAATATAAACCACTGATTTTATCAGCACTGATTTTCTTAACGTTTGGATGTAAGAAAACATTGGATGTAAATGTTGATCCTAATAACCCGCCAATAGAGCAGGCCTCTCCAGAGGTGTTGTTCCCGTCGGGAATTATGGGGACAGCCGGAATTGTTGGAGGAGAGTTAACAATACTTGGAGGCATATGGTCTCAGTATTGGACTCAGGCAAATGCCTCCAATCAATACAAAACAATTGATACATATAATTTGACCAGGGTCGATTTAAATGGCCCTTACGATAGGTTACTTTCAGGCTCGCTTGCAGATTTTAATTTAACAATAAAATTGGCTCAGGAGAAAAGTGATTGGAGATACAATTTAATGGCTACTGTTATGAAAGCCTATACTTATCAGGTATTGGTTGATATTTATGATCAGGTTCCTTATACAGAGGCATTTCAAGGTGCAGCGAACCTGCAGCCAAAATTTGATGATGGCTATAGTATTTATGTTGCTTTATTGGCTGAAATCGACGCAGCTCTCGCTAAAGACTTTTCGGCGCCATTAACAACTAGTCAGGCTAAAGGTGATTTTCTATTTAATGGCGACATGGATAGCTGGGTTCAATTTGCGAATACATTGAAATTAAAAATGTATTTAAGAATGGTGAATGCAAAGCCAGCTGAAGCGCAGGCCGGAATTGCGAAACTTTATGCAGATGGTGCTAACTTTTTAACAGTTAATGCAGGTATTGCTGAGTTCGAAGGAACGCCTAACAACAGTAATCCATTCTATGAGTACAATATCAGAAGATTAAATACAACCACAAACATCAGAGCTAGTAAAACACTGACTACATGGCTGGTTAAAAATGGAGATCCAAGAGCGGTAACTTATTTTGGAACAGCAACACCAACTGCAATGCATCAGGGTGATTTTGCTGCAACTGCTCAAGAGCAGCCAACATATGCAGCGGCTACAGTTGCAGCTCAGGATGCAACCGATCCGGTTTGGTTTATAAACGCCTCTGAGTCATATTTTATGCAGGCTGAAGCTTTGGAACGTTATTCTGGAGGTTCAGGCGCAAAAGCGAAATATGATGCAGGGGTAACTGCTGCATTTGCTGATGCTTCTCAAAACGGAGCTGCATTTATTGCTCCTGGAGGAAAGTATGCATATAAAAGCGCTGGTTCATTTGAAGATAAGTTAGAGCAGATTATTGTTCAAAAATGGGCTTCTTTACCAGGATCTGGACATACTATTGAGGCGTTCTTTGAACAACAAAGAACAGGGTATCCAAAAAATAGCCCGGTTTACTCAACTGATCCGTCTTACGATCCAGAGGATGCTGCAGCGCCTAACCATAGAGGTGAGTGGGTATATGCTAAGAATGGAGTTACAGGAGGTAGGTTTCCAAAAAGACTGGTTTTTCCGGCATCTTCGAGAGATAGAAATAAAAATACACCAGCTGAAGTTCCAATCTATACAAAAGTTTGGTGGGGAAAATAGGATATTGATTAATAATTTAGAATAGAATCATGAAAAGATATTTAAATATAATTGCTATAGGAATTTTGGTCATGACGTTTCTGTCGTGCAAAGATGATTCCTTTAACTATCCTGAAGGAACGGTTGGAATCTCAAAGGTTACTGTTTATCCTATATTAACAGTGAATGGAGACCAATATATGTTTGTAGCTAAGGGTGGGACTTACACTGACCCGGGCGTTGTGGCTAAAGTTGGTGAAGATGAAATTGATGTTAAGACCGACGGACAGGTTAATACTGCTGCCGCTGCTGTTTATACACTTACATATTCTGCCTCAAACTCCGATGGTTTTTCTGCATCGCAGGCAAGGTACGTTGTTGTATATGATACCAAAGCAGACGCTGCAGGGAATGACTATTCAGGTAGTTATAAAAGAGCTGGTTTCGCTACTTTTGCAGTATGGGCGAAGGTGGCCCCAGGGGTTTACTTTATTACAAATCCTGGCGGTGCCGTAGGTAACACAGATAAGGTTGTGGCAATCAATCCAACTGGGTCAACAATACAAATTCCACCACAGGGTTCTCCTATGGGTGCTTTTAGCTCAACAGTTGGAACAATGAACGGTGGTAGTTACTCGTGGGCTTTGGATAATGCAGGTTATGGGGCTCAGGTTAGGTCATTTTCTAAACAATAATCAAAATTATAAAACATGAAAAAATACATATATATATTCGCGCTTTTTATAATATCGCTTTCTGCATGTAAGAAGGACGAGGCTATTGGCGGTACCGCTGTTCAGGATATGTCTGGAGAATGGTGGGTTCAGCTAGAGGTTGTTGATCAGGAGGGAGAGGTGCTTCAGCCTTATAGTGACGATACATACTATAGTTTATCTACCTATAATACAGCAGATAATTCAAACACCCAGATGTGGTTTGATGATAATGAGAGCTTTTGGCAGGTTAAGGGTAAAGTGAATGTTAATGTTGCCGATAAAACATTCTCAGGAGATAATGTGGCAAACCAATATTATGAGAGCAATTTTACTGTTACCAATGGGAAAATACTAAAAGACGCAGCTATTGGTCCTGTTTCAAAAGCAGTTACTGATGCGATTTCTTTTACTGTTACTTATGATGATGATGATGATCATTTAATTTATCACTTTAAAGGCTATCACAGAACCAAGTTTCCTGGAGACGACCATTAATCGATATAAAAAGCCCGCCCAATTGGACGGGCTTTTTATTTAAAGAAGAAATAATTTATTAATACATAAGCTTCTCTTTTAACCGCCTGTTTCTTAACTGTAAAATTTTATTGCTTCATTTAGCTTCCTAAAATTGGCCATAGCATAAAGTGCGCCAAAATTATCACTGCATTTCTCTTTAATTCCTATGTAATATTTGTAACAATTTTTAATTCGTTAAAAGTCGGTATTTTTTGATATATTCGAAATCAAATCAACTTTTACGGATTATATTCGAAATTTTGTTCTCTTTATGGTGTATTTTTTGAATTTTTGATAACATCCCTTCGTGTCATTTTATTGTCATTTGTTTTTGTGGAGCACAATAAAAATATGCTTGCATATCAAAATCGCTATATATTAGGCCATTATTAACTAACCTAAATTTATTATTTTATGAAAAAACTTTTACAAAGTTTGTTCATATTGTTGTTCGTTGCAACTTCTGCAATGGCGCAAGACCGAACAATTACTGGTACGGTTACGGATAAGGAAGATGGAAAACCACTTCCAGGAGTAACTGTCATTGTTAAAGGTACCAAAAATGGTACGCAAACGAATTCAGATGGAAAGTATGCTTTAAATGCTGCTTCTGGTTCTGTACAATTAGTATTCTCTTATTTGGGATATACTTCTCAAACTTTAACTGCAACCTCAAATAATTTAAATGTTTCTTTAGAGGGAGATTCAAAAGGCCTTTCTGAGGTTGTTGTTACAGCAATGGGTATTACGAGACAAGCGAAATCTTTGGGATACAGCTCTACAACATTAAAATCAGATGACCTGACCAAGGCAAGGGAATCCAATGTTTTAAACTCTTTAGCTGGTAAAGCTGCTGGTGTTAGAGTAAACTCTCAGTCTGGAACAGTGGGTGGTTCCACAAAGGTGGTTATTCGTGGTGTTAACTCGTTAGATGGAGGATTTCCTCTTTATGTAATTGATGGATTAACTGTAACTGAAAATACATCAACTGGTGGTACAACTGCAAGTAATGTGGATTTTGGAAACCGAATGGGAGACTTGAGCTCCGATGATATTGAATCTATGACTGTCCTAAAAGGAGCAGCTGCAACAGCATTATACGGAGCAAGGGCTAAAGATGGAGCGATCATTATTACTACTAAAAGAGGTAAAAAAGGAGCAAGTAGCGCCATAAGTGTTAACTCATCCGTTCGTTTTGACAATCCTTTGGTACTGCCTGAATTGCAAAATGAATTTGCTCAGGGTAACCAGGGCGTTTACGCTTTAACAGCGACAAATGGATGGGGACCAAAAATCTCTGATGTTCAAGATAAGAAATTCCCTAATTTTTTGGGACAAGATGTTACTTTGCAAGCCTATCCAGATAATGTTAAGGATTATTTTCAAACAGGAATGTCTGCAATAAATAATATTGCATTTTCTGGTGGTGGTGACAACTCCGATTACAGAGTGAGTTTCTCAAGTGCAAATGAAAAAGGAATTATTCCTAAGTCTAAATTAGACAGGTATACATTGTCGGTAAATGCGGGTAGAGATTTCAGTGCTAAATTATCTTCAAGATTTACAGGTTCATACACGAACCTTAAATCAGATGGTAGACCAGCGCAAAGCTCTAATAATACCAATGCTATTGTATCAACTATTTATGGCTTGCCAAGAACAGTGGATATCAATCAGTTAAAGAATAATTTTGAAGATCCGGTTACTGGTAGCCAGATTTTCTTGAGTCCAAATCGGAATGGTAATAACCCTTATTGGGTTATGAACTATAACAGAAATAGTAATAGCGTCGATAGATTCCTTGGCACATACGTGTTAACTTACAAACCTGTTGAATGGGTTACAATCAGCAATAATTTTGGCGCCGATATTTATACTGAAAAAAGAGCATCACTTGTGCGTAAAGGGACAGCTGGGTTTCTACCAGGTAGATTTACAAATTTTGACCTGCTAAATAAACAAGTAAATAATGACTTAATCGCTACTTTGGAGCAAAATGATTTAATCAAAGATTTTAAATTCAAACTGATTGTTGGTGGAAATATTAACCAGCGTTTACTTCAAAGTACGAATATTGAGGCTGTTGGTTTAACTATCGATCAGCTTTACAATTATACTAATGCTTCCAGTAAAACTCCAACATTGGGATATAGCAAAAGAAGGCTTTTGGGTTTGTATGGTGATTTAAGTGTGAGCTATAAAGATTACTTATATCTTGATGTAACAGGTAGAAATGACTGGACGTCTACTTTACCTATAAACAACAGATCTTATTTTTACCCTTCAGTTAGTGCATCTTTTGTATTCTCGGAGTTGTTAAAAGATAAGAATGTAGATTGGTTGAGCTTCGGTAAATTAAGAGCCAGTTGGGCATCGGTAGGTAGTGATTTGGCTGCATACAACTTGGATTACCAATACTCTCCCGTATCAACAGTGTTTTTACAATATGTGTCGTCAACTGCAACAGTATTCCCTGCAGGTCCAATTGAAACCGCTTTCACAGGCCCGAGAATACTACCTAACGCAGATCTAAAACCTCAGAAACAGAATTCATATGAATTTGGCGCTGAATTGAAATTCTTGCAAAATCGCATAGGGCTAGATTTTACCTATTACAATACAGTCACACGTAACCAGCTTATCCCAATTGACATTGCAATATCAACAGGGTATTTCTCGAAATATGTAAACGTTGGGGCAGTTAAAAATACGGGTATAGAAGTTGCCTTAAACTTAGTTCCTGTAAGAATCAAAGATTTTGAGTGGAACATCGATGTTAACTTTGCTAAAAACAATCAAAAAGTTACAGAGCTAGCACCCGGATTAAATGTTTACAGTCTTGCAAGTGGTTACAGTGGTTTACAAATTAAAGCTGCAGTTGGGGAAAGCTTTGGACTATACGGATCTGAGTGGAATAAAACAGATGATGGACAGTACATTATTAACCCTGTTAATGGATTGAAAACCGCTACGCCTAACAAACGGTTAGGTAATATCTATGCTGACTGGACAATGGGTATTAATAATAGCTTCAATTATAAAGGAGTAACCCTAAGTGCATTAATTGATATTCGTAAAGGAGGAGTATTTTACTCCGGTACCGTAGCAAACTTACGAGGTGGTGGTTTGGCTAAAGAAACTGGAGATAGATCTGCACCTATAGTTACGCCAGGTGTAAGTTTAGTTGAAGGAAAATATGTACCGAATACAAAGGCTGTTAATGCTCAGGATTATTGGGTATGGGAAGCAAGTACAACTAATACTCAAGGAAACGTATTTGATGCAGGATTTGTTAAATTAAGAGAGGTTAGATTAGCTTACGCACTCCCATCTAAATTATTTAAAACCTCATTTATTAGAGGGGTTGAATTTGGTGTTGAAGGTAGAAATTTATGGTTAATTAAGAGCCATGTTCCTCATGTTGATCCGGAGCTTAATTTCTTTGGTTCTGGCAGTGTTGGAGAGGGAGTTGAATTTAATAGTATTCCTTCGACAAGATCATTTGGTTTGAACTTAAGATTGTCATTGTAAAAAACATAAAATATTATTGTTATGAAAATAAAACATAAAATTTTAGCCGGTTCTTTCCTATTGCTTACAGCAGTAGGTGGGGTGTCGTGCAAAAAATATCTAGATATAAATACAAGTCCTTTAACAGCAACAAAGGTAGAACCTAAATTACTGTTTGGATATGCTGTAACAGCATGGGATGTAAGTAAGAATAGTGGTGACTCTTATATTGCTTTAGGGTTTCTTGGTCAATCTCTTGCCTCGGGAGGCGACTTTTCCGAAAATTGGGGATCATCGAATTTGTATAATCTAAGCACAAATATACTTGGGAACACCTGGAAAGTTTATTATAGTACTGCGGGCAACAACCTAATGCAGGCAATTAAAATTGCGGAATCTTCAGTTCCGGCTAATAACAATGCCGCGGCTCAATGTAAAATTGTAATGGCGCAATTGATGTTTGAAGCAACAACTACTTATGGTGATGTTCCATATACTGAAGCTTTTCAACCAGAGGCGTTTCCTTATCCAAAGTATGATGCGCAAAAAGATGTCCTTGAAAATATCATTAAATTGTTAGATGAAGCTAATGCACAAATAGATCCAGCCAGTGATTTAAAAATTAGCGATTATGATATTTATTATGCTGGTGTTATGGCTAAATGGAAAAAACTTGCGAACTCTATAAAATTTAAGGCCTTAATGACAATGGTGGATAAGGATCCTTCAAAGGCAGCAGCTATAGGTCAATTGGTAGCAACGCCGGATGCTATGATTTCTTCCGTTGCTGATACCTGGAAGACTAAATACACTACTACTACTAACAATGAAAATCCGAAATACAGATTGTTTTTGGGACAAAATCCATTTACTTATGCTAATAAGTTAGTAACTGATTTAATGGTGCCTAAGAAAGATCCAAGATTAGCTAAATTTTTTGATCTTGGACCTGAATCAACTGAGTACGTTGGTGTATTAGCAAATGAGGATGCAGATGCTAAAACCTCACTAATTAGTACATATCTATATAGAAAAGATGCTCCGTCTGTAGTCTTGTCTTATCAAGAGATGCTTTTACTTGAGGCCGAAGTTTATGCGAGGGGCTTGGGTGTTGCAAAAGATCTTTCTAAAGCAAATGCATTATATAGAAAAGGTGTTGAAGAGGCAATGAAGTTTTATGAAGCAGATCCATCTGCAATTGAGACCTACATGAAAGCAGAAGTAGACATCGCAACTTTAGCAGATCCTGTTAAACAAATTCATGTTCAGCAATGGCTAGATTTAATGGACAGACCTATGGAAGCGTTTTTGCAATGGAGAAGATCAGGGCCAGAAGGTGCTGAAGTTCCAGCAATGGCTTTACCTAAAGGAGCTACTCCAGGCCCTTTATTCAGACGCTTTACTTTGTCTAGCGATGAAACTGCCGCAAATCCTAATATTCCAAAACCTGCACCAAACTATTACGACAAATGCTGGTTTGATTTATAGAAATGACTAGTCCTGAAAAATTGATACAGGAATAGCAATTAATAAAATTACAATTTTTAAGTAGCAGCTAGTTCATTCTGGCTGCTATTTTTTCGTTTATAGGTTCTGATTTTAATTTTTCTCTGCTTATGCATTTGTGCTGGTGTATTCATAAAGCATGAATAATGTGGTCTGATATTATTGTAAATATTAACGCTTTCAGAGACTATTTTTTTCATTCCTGAAATACTGACTCTTTCTTTTACTGTGATAAACTCTTGTTTTAAAATTCCATTTACCCGCTCAGCCACGGCATTTCTGTATGGGTCATAGCTTTCAGTCATGCTGCATGTTATTTTATTTTTATTCAGCGTTTGCTGATATTCATCGCAGCAGTATTGCAGACCTCTGTCAGAATGGTGGTTTTATATTTTCTTTTAGAAATAGCCATTTTCAGAACTTTTATGCTACCATCCATACCTAAACTGTCTGAAACATCATAACCAACTATCGTTTTTGAGTATGCATCGGTAACTAAGGCCAGGTAACAGGGTTCTTTTCTGTTTCCCAGATAAGTGATATCAGAACCCAAAGCTGTTCAGGCCGGTCAACATTCATATCAATGGCAGGTCCTTATGTTTTCTGAACCTATGGTGTGAATTTGTTGTAATATGATAGCTGCGTTCTGGTTTAATCAATAGATGGTTCGCTTTTAATATGCGAAAGAGTTTATCTCTTCCTAATGATAGAGGCTGAAGAGATTCCTTTAAATATATGGTAAAGTTTTCTGGTCCCAATACGTGGCATTTTCATGCGTATATCAGCTACCAGCTCAATAACCCTTGCCGAAACACCCTGTTTTTTAACTCTTCTTTGCTTACTCCGGTAATAGACCTGTCTACTAACCCCGAACAATCCACAGGTAGAAATTAGGCTTTCTTTGTAGGTTGCTTGGTATTGCTCAACTGTTCGGGTGAGGAGTTTTTTAGTATCTCGATATTATATTCCTTTTCAGCAATATCGATCATCATATGGAAGATGATTGCTTTTTTATCCGCCCTTGTATTCTGAGCGGTCAGAAAAGCATTTTGTTTTTCCAGCAGTTTAACTTTGGCTTCCAACTCCAGGATTTTCTGTTCGGGTGTCTTTGGCATAAGCGATGGGGTTTGGTGCTCCCAATCAAAGGTACCATATTTTTGTAACCATTTACGAACAGTGCTCTCACCCTGTATGCCATATTTCATTTTAGCCTGTGTTAGGCTCAATTCGCCGTTTTCTACTTCTCTTACAAGCTGTAGCTTAAAGCTTAGCGTATAATCCTTTTGGCTACGCTTAACATAATTTGGGTGTTCTTCCATAATGATACTTTTTTGTGTATCGCTATTTCAGGACTAGTCATTTATAAAAGAAAAGGATTGAACCAATGATTCAATCCTTTTCTTTTATATCATTTTGGTCCCTTCTGAGCCTACGATTAGTTTAAAGGTTTTCCCCAAAACCATTGCCCTATTATCATCAATATGACCAACCGGAAAACCAAAACAAACCGGGTAATCATACTCTTTCACAATTTCCCAGATCACCTGTTCCGGGCTCGATCCAAAAGGAATATCTTCTACTTCAACTTCATTAAAAGCACCTACAATTAGTCCCTTTAACTTTGCCAGTTTGCCACTGCGTCTAAGCATACGCATCATTCTATCAATAGAATACTCATGCTCACCAACATCCTCTATAAACAAAATCTTGTCGGTATAATCCATTTCTGACGGTGAGCCTTCAACCATTACTAAAAGCGTTAAATTGCCGCCAATTAATACGCCTTCGGCCACGCCATTTCTATTAGGGATATTGCCGGATGTACACTCATAACTAATTACTTCACCAAACAAAGCCCTCCGCAACGATTCCAGTGATTCAGGCGTTGCACTATCAAAAGTATAAGGCATTTGAGCATGGATGCTTTGTGTATTTAGCTTAGCAATCAGGTGTGATAGCAAGACAGTGATGTCGCTAAAGCCAACAATCCATTTAGGTTGAGCATTAAAAGCAGTAAAATCAAGATCATCAATAATTCTGATCGTTCCGTAACCACCCCGCCCTGCTATAATGGCTTTAATCTCCGGATCATCCAATACGGACTGCAAATCCTGAGCCCTTAGACTATCATCACCAGCAAATTGGTGATGAGCTGCGTGCACCGTTTTGCCAATTACAACTTGCAGCCCCCAACCCTCCAAAACAGTAATTGCATAGGCAATGCTGCGGGTTAATTTCTTGGCTGGACAAACTATTGCAATTTTGTCGCCTTTTTTTAAATATGCTGGCTGTTTAATCATTAGTAAAACACTTATCTTTGACAAAATAATAAAAATAGTTTTGGATAACAGTAAAATAAAGAGATATACCGTTACGGCTGCGCTGCCCTATACAAACGGACCTGTACATATTGGACATCTTGCCGGCGTTTACCTACCTGCTGATACCTATGTAAGGTATTTGCGCTCTAACAAAAGAGATGTAAAGTTTATTTGCGGATCTGACGAAAATGGAGTTCCGATTACCTTAAAGGCAAAAAAGGAAGGAACTACACCTCAGGCAATAGTAGATAAATACCACAAAATTATTGGTGATTCCTTTAAAGAACTTGGGGTTTCTTTCGACATTTATCACCGCACATCTTCTTTGATGCACCATCAAACTGCTTCAGATTTCTTTGAAACACTTTATAATAAAGGCGTTTTTACGGAAGAAGTAACTGAGCAGTACTACGATGAAAAGGCACAGACTTTTTTGGCCGACAGGTACATTACTGGTACTTGCCCTAAATGTGGAAATGAAAATGCCTACGGCGATCAGTGTGAAAATTGCGGAAGTACTTTAAATGCAACGGATCTTATCAATCCTAAATCTACTTTATCCGGAGAGAAACCAGTACGCAAAGAAACAAAGAACTGGTTTTTGCCGCTTGATAAATACGAGGATCAATTAAGGGCTTACATTGAAAGCCACAAAGAGTGGAGACCAAATGTATACGGACAATGCCAAAGCTGGCTTAACGCGGGCCTACAGCCTCGTGCGATGACCAGAGATTTGGATTGGGGTATTAAAGTTCCGGTTAAAGGTGCCGAAGGTAAAGTTTTGTACGTATGGTTTGATGCGCCTATTGGCTATATTTCGGCAACAAAAGAGCTATTTGAATATGCTCGTTTGGGTATCTGGAACCCTAAAGCTGAAGAATATTACATTAACCAAAACGAGGTAGAAAATGGCAACTGGGAACAATACTGGAAAGATGATGAAACCAAGCTCGTTCACTTTATAGGTAAAGATAATATCGTATTCCATTGTGTTATTTTTCCGGCAATGTTAATGGCCCACGGCGATTATATATTGGCGGATAATGTACCTGCAAATGAGTTCCTGAATCTGGAAGGTCAAAAAATATCGACCTCTAAAAATTGGGCAGTTTGGCTTGATGAATATTTGGTTGAATTTAAAGATAAGCAGGATGTTTTGCGTTACGTTTTAACTGCTACAGCACCTGAAACAAAAGATAACGACTTTACCTGGAAAGATTTTCAGGCAAGAAATAACAATGAGCTGGTTGCCATTTTAGGTAACTTCATTAATAGGGTGGTAGTTTTAACCCATAAGTATTTTGGAGGGAAAGTTCCAATGTGCATGACTAAAACCCCGGAAGATCAGCAAGTGATTGATGATTTGGCTGCGTATCCTGCAAAAATCAGCGCTTCGATTGAAAATTATCGCTTCAGAGAGGCTTTGTCGGAGGTAATGAATGTTGCTCGCTTAGGTAATAAATATCTGGCAGAAACTGAGCCCTGGAAGGTAATTAAAACAGATGAAGATCGTGTTCGTACCATCTTAAATATCAGTTTGCAAATTGCTGCTACTATAGAAATTTTGATTGAACCGTTTTTACCATTTACTGCCGATAAATTGCAGAAAATGTTGAACTACGGCGGTCATTTATGGGAAGATGCCGGTAAAATGGGCTTGTTGAAACGCGGACATCAGCTTAATGAGCCTGTGTTACTATTTGATAAAATCGAAGACGAAACTGTACAAGCTCAAATAGATAAACTTAACAAGAGCAAAGCTGATAATGTTGCTGCAACAGCAACAGTTGAGCCTGCTAAGGAAAACATCCAATTTGAACAGTTTACAGCAATTGATATCAGGGTAGCTACAATTGTAGCAGCAGAAAAGGTTGAAAAGACCAAAAAGCTATTAAAGCTAACGCTTGATACAGGTATAGATCAAAGGACTGTTGTTTCTGGTATTGCCGAGTATTATAAACCAGAGGAGATAATTGGAAAGCAGGTTAGTTTGGTTGTAAACCTTGCCCCTCGCGAAATTAAGGGTATTCTATCTCAGGGAATGATCTTAATGTCTGAAGATTCGGATGGTAAACTGGCTTTTGTGTCGCCAGTACAAAATCATAGCAATGGTAGTGTGATTCGATAATCGAATCACACTATTTTACATTGAATGACGTTTCTCTCCAGTCTTTACTTGCATCCGGATTTACTGTTCCTGGAATCATAAAGGCTTTTAATATAGCCGCTGGATTAAATGATTTATTATTAATGCCTAAATTTCCGGCAAAGGTTTTTGTAAAATAACGAAGCGTAACCGTTATTACACAAAGGCATCCGGCTTGTGTATGGAAACTGAATTCTGTAGCAGGTATAGTAAGCGATTTATATTTGTAATTTATTTCGATGGATTGCGTTTCCTGTTTCAGACCCCGATAATTTTCAAGATCAAATAATGCCAGCTGAAAAGCTAAAATGCAATTATTTCCGTCGGTGGGGAACTTCAGGTCTTTCGGTATGTGCATTTCAGGCAATGCTATTTTAATAGTTTCGTTAGTTGTTGTTACTTCTGGCTGAGCAAACAGCAGTTTCCTCACCAGAGAGTTGATATTGAATTCAAAACCATTAAGCTTGTCGAATGCTGCATTTGAAAAATCAAATCTTTTTGTTTCGCTGATCAACGCTGAATTCAGTACCAGTGCAGTTTCTCCGGTAAACCGTGAGATCGCCATACTGTCATAGTCGCCAATAGTTTGGGCAAGAGCCACCCTTATGTCAGACGCCATATTGCTGGCTTTGCCAAAAACACCTGCCGCTTTTTTAGTTGCAACAGTTTGTCTTATCTTTTTTTTGGATTTTCCCTGAACAACTTGTGTTTTGCCGACTTTTTTAAAAACAGAGTCGCCAACTAGCCCTCTAATGTATTTACCGTCAAGTCTTCCCATCGTTTGTTGGTTTAAATTAAACGCGCAGAATAATTCGGTTACAGAAAAATAAAAATTGAATATACTGATAATGAGTGGTGTATCCAAGCTTTTATAGGAAAAACATGGACTAGGTATGGACTTACCATGGACTCAATATGGACTTACTCGCAGGCATATATTCCAACTTTACAGGGCCAATTAGGCCTGTTTTTTGCAATGGCGAATCCGGGTTGTAAGGGTTAATTCCAGACCAGGTTTCGCGCTCTTCTTTGGGCACAATTTTGTCGCCTATCATTCGGTTAACCCAGGTATTTACTACATCAACGCGGAGTGTGTTAAGGCCTTGCTTTAATGCTGGTGAAATATTTACACGGTACGGAGGTGTCCACACGCCACCAACATATTTATCATTTATCCAAACTTTGGCCATGGTGCTCACCTCACCAAGATCAATATAAAGATCTTGTCCTTTAGAGGCTGTTAGATCAACTTTGAATGAAGTAGTGTATAGCATGTTTCCTGAGAAATACTTTATGTTTTTATCTTGCGATGTGGCAAGATCTTGAAGTTCATTTAGGCGTGTAGGCTTGGGGTTGGTAAGCATGCCTTTAAAGCTGATGTCCCAAATCGTTTTAAGATCAATGATTTTATTGGGTTTCGGAAAATTTACCGTACCAGCTATAAATTGTGCTTTTTCGCGGAACACGATAAACGCACTTTCATAAGCTTGCAATACGATGGGAACGGTAGTGGCTTCAGAATCGGATGAAAAGGCTGTAAGTTTACGCATTGAACCGTCTATCGGGTTCCATAATTCGGGCTGCATTCCTTTAACGCGAAATTTGATGTCGGTGCTTTGTACTGTGGCGGTCTGGTTTGTAATAAAGTAGATATCAGTATTGTCCATCTTACGATGTCCAAATTTAATTGCATTTGCCAAAGGGATTTTACAATCTTCTATGATACTGATTTTTGAAAATATATCTTCCAAACTCACACCATTAAATATCATTCCTTTACCGAATTTTGCGGCGGTAGTTTTGCTTCCATCAACCCCTTTCCACAATTCTGAGGCTAATTTCTTTACTAAAACGTCTGATGCTGGTTGGTTTTGTAAACTCGGAGAGTGTGTAGGCGGAGGGCCCAGAACGATTGCCCCATCAGCTACCAATTGCTTAATTTTTGCAAGCAATTCAGGACGCATGGTATTGATTTTAGGAAGAACCAATACCCGATAAGATGTTCCATGAGGAAGGGAGATCAATCCATTTTTTACACTTGCATCACGAAGGAGAACTTCGGCATTAATATAGTCGAACTGATAACCTTGTGGAAGTGCAGGATCTTGTATACCTGTCATTTTTGGTACGTCCTCACCAATAAAGTAGGCAACATCGGCAATATTTAGGCCTTGGCGGAGCATGTAATTGCAACGTTTAACATAGTCAAGAAACAGATCAATATGCGAAAACCAGGTATTGTTACGGTTGTATTCGGTGCCAAACCAGGCGTTTGTTCCAGGGAATTTGGTTGAGTCTGGCTGATGGACATACACATGAAGTAATGTATTGTTGATCCCTTCAGAAAAATATTTGTCTGTACGCTGCTTGGTTTCTGCTGGCACATGGGAGAAAGCGGGCCCTCCGCTTGTATTTGACTCGGCAGATACAAGGGTTTTACCGTAAATGTGAGCGCATGACGATGCTGCCCTATTTTCTATGTTACCCAGATCGTTTTCCCAGGATGGAGTGGTGCTTGGTATCCAGTACTCGCCTCCAACTTCGTCTGACTGGCCGCCGTACATTAAAAATTCGGCAGGAAATCCCCAATGACCATAATTTTCCAGCCAGGTAGTTAGCCCATGCTTGTGGCACATCTCTCTAAATCCACCTACATAATCGTATGCAACTTTATCCGCAATTAAGCGGCGTAGATCCCATAAAAACCTATCGGATTGGGCTTGACTGCCTACAACTTTTCCAAAATAAGCCGGCAGGTAAGGTAAAGCATCGTAACCATAACGTTCTTTAAAGGAAGTAAGTAAATTGTCAGTAATGTTTTGTCCGCCAGATTCGTAACTGTCCTGAACAACTACTTTAAATGTCTTGCGATCCTCAGCCGGAATACGTTTTAGAATCTTTCCTATAAATGCATCAAAATGGGTAGCAACGTGTTTCTTGCTCATTTTATCTATCTCGAGGCCTGTTCCATCGGGACCTCCGGGGTTATTAGTAACTCCTGTTGGAGTCATGCCTGTACGCAAGATTACCCATTCGCCGGCTGGTGCCTTCCATGTTAGTTTTCCGTCTGCAGTTAAATATTTTGAAATATCTAGCACTTTAGCAGGGTCAATATTTAATGATGTGTTCTTGACCTCAGGCTGTGCCCTCCACATATAATAGTCCCATTGAGGAAGAGGATCCTGAAACATCTTCGCAAATGTTTTTGCAGCGTAGCTTTCTATTTTTGGGGAAGCAGAAAGTTCTATTTCTGCAATTCCGCCTTCATTGCGTTTATTTTTTACGAGAATCCTGAATTCTTTGGCTGTGGTCTCGTTAAGAGACACTACAACTGGAGCAAAAGGCTGGAACCCTACAATTAGTGCAAGGTGATGCCAATCTATATTGAATTTAGAGATGGTGTGAAACTCATTTCCTTTCTTTGCTTGTAGTTCAAATGAGGCGTTGATGTTGGCGTGTGAAGGGTAGATCGTAAGACTTCGAGCCGTAAAACTTTCCTTTGCAATTATATTTATGCTTACGTCTAAGTTTTCAGGAAGAGTAGCATCCGAGAGCCGGTCGCTATCAAATATTTTTTCTGAATTTTTTAGCTCAGGTGTTATACTGATTTTGGAATTGGATTTATCAAGAATCAAGAGATCGTCTTTCGGTACACGATAGGCGATAACCTTTACATCTTCAAATTGTTCGGTAGGTTTTTTTAATGTATTAGAAATGTTTGCGGGCCCTTTTACCCTTAATTCGGATGAGGCAAGATACCGCATTGCCTCGTTAGGTTTTACCCATGGACCGCCAGCTTGGGTCCAGCCCGGAGAATTGAACATCCCTATCTCAATGCCTAATTCAGTGGCCTTTTTTAGTGCCGTATGCGTTACTTCCCACCATTCATCACTCATTAGTTTAACATTTCGGCCCCCCTCGTAAGGATCAAAATAAATGTTTCCAATAAATGCACGGTTAATACCCACCTTTTTCATTGCCTCAAGATCCTTTACGACACCCTCCTTAGAGATATTTCCAGACATCCAGTACCAGTATACACTTGTTTGAACTGTAGCAGGTGGTGTTACAAATTCACTTTCCAGGTGTTTGTTTTGAGCAAAGCTGTAAGTAGATAAGACTGTAAATAATATTGAAAGGTATAGGTTTTTCATTAGAATGGTTTAATTGGTTAGTGGGTGGCCACATCTTTTACAATATTAGCCAGTTTCTGGCGGTTAAATTTTTACAAAATGCACTTTTCTTTGTCCTTTTTGATAAAAAAGCGGACACGGTTAAAGATGTTGATTGCCAAAAAGTACATTTGATTTATCAAAACATCTATTTGTCCGGTATCCATAAGCAATAATTTTGGAGATTACGGCATTCACTAACCAAATATTTACTAATCCTACAGGCACATTCAAAAAGATAATTCAAAGAGTTATTTGTGGCTGCAGAAGAAACTGACAAACTATTCTTATTATGAAAAATTATCTCAAAATAATTGAAATAAATGAATACTCAAAAACGCCGAAGTATCTTCAGATTTTTGATTCTATACTGAATGCTATTAAAACCAGCGAGATAGATGTTAATGATGTACTACCCTCCATTAATTATTTAAGTGAAAGCCTTGAGGTTGGAAGAAATACAATTGAACGGGCTTATTTGGGCTTAAAAAAATTTGGAGTTGTGGATTCTGTACCCGGGAAAGGCTACTTTGTATCGAACGCTGAATTTGAGCAACCTTTCAAAATTTTGCTGCTCTTTAATAAACTAAGTGATCATAAGAAGATTATATACGACGCTTTTACAGCAAAATTAGGAAATGATGTATCTGTAGATTTTTATGTTTACAATAACAATTTTAGTTTGTTCAGAAAAATTCTGGAAGATAAGGTTGATCGCTATAGCAAGATTGTGATTATTCCGCATTTCCTTAATGAACATGAAAGCGCCTACGCATTGATAAACAATTTGCCAAAAGAGAAACTGGTGTTGGTAGATAAACTGATCCCTGAAATATCAGGCGATTTTTGTACAGTATATGAGGACTTCGAAAAGGACATACAATATGCGTTGGAAGAACTTAAAGGACGATTGAGTAATTATCATACCATTAAAATCATTTTTCCCTCCAAGAGTTATTACTCCAAAAAGATTTTAGCTGGCTTTATTGACTTTTGCCAACAGTATGCCTTTAACTATGAAGTATTATCGGATCTGAAAAATGAGATATTTCTTCCCGGAACGACGTATATTAATTTGAGGGAAGATCATTTGGTTGAGCTTGTAGAAAAAATTGTGAATAATGAACTCAAAATTGGTTCTGAAATAGGGGTCATATCTTATAACGAAACACCGATAAAGAAATTAATCCTTTCGGGAATTACAACCATATCAACAAATTTTGCAATGATGGGAGAAGCAGCGGCAAACATGGTTCTTAATAATTCAAAGGGACATTTGGCAATTCCTTTTAGAGTTATTGCAAGGAATTCATTGTAAGACAGGTAGATGGCATGTTAGGCAAGGCGTGTCTACATCAGACAGAACAGGTTGCGGATGATGCTTGCAAAAACTATTATTGTGTTAACCAAATACAAACCAAACAGTATGCGTCCTCTCATTCTAATTGAAGTTCGGTATCGTCTTCTGTATTATTTACAGAAAGGTAGGTACTTATGAAATAGAACTTATACATCCATTTATGTCAACTATCCATACTTCTTTATTGGCCTAAAGAAGTATTGAATAGCTAACAGCCAAATGTCACAATTCTTTTAGTGCAGAACGGAACCACGGAAGCAACCTAGATATCCGTTATCTGCGAATATTTACATTTAAACAGAGTAAAGGTATGAAAAAAACGCTTGTTCTCATAGCTCTCTCGATGGTGTGCAATTTTGTTTTTGCGCTTAAATCGGGGGAAATGAAGACTTTAAATAAAATTGCCGCCCCGCGTATAATCACGGGAACTGTTTTGGACGAAACAGGAGCGGGAATCCCAAATGTAACCATCAGTGTTGAGGGATCTAAGCCTAAACGTGCCGCAATGACAAGCCCCGACGGTAAGTACAGTATACAGATAAACAGTGATTCGGAAGTGCTGATTTTTTCCTATGTTGGATACGCTACACAAAAAATTACGGTGGGCGAGAAAAACACTGTCAACGTTAAATTAATTCCTGACGATAAAAATGCACTTGAAGAAGTTGCCGTAGTTGCTTTTGGGACTCAAAAGAAAAACGATTTAGTTGGAGCTGTTACTTCAATTAAGGTGTCAGATCTTAAAATTCCATCAAGTAATCTTACCACTGCACTTGCGGGTCGGGCAGCCGGTCTTATCGCGTATCAACGTAGCGGAGAACCGGGACAGGATAATGCTAACTTCTTCATCAGGGGGGTTACCACCTTTGGTTATAAAAACTCTCCATTGATTTTGATTGACGGAATGGAGCTAACCACCACAGATCTTGCACGTTTGCAGCCGGATGATATCGCCAGTTTCTCGATCATGAAAGATGCTACCTCGACTGCTTTGTACGGAGCTCGTGGAGCAAACGGAGTTATCCTGGTTACCACTAAACAGGGAAAAGTTGGTAAAGCTGAAATTACATTACGTTTAGAAAACTCTCTGTCAAGTGCAGTAAAAAACGTTGAAATGGCAGATCCCATTACATACATGAAGCAATCGAATGAATCCATTCTGACCCGTAATCCGCTGGGAACAATTCTTTATAGTGATGAAAAGATCGCGAATACAGCGGCTGGGGTTAATCCGATCATCTATCCTGCTAATGACTGGAGACAGCTGGTATTTAAGGATTATACCATGAACCAGCGGGCAAACCTGAATGTAACCGGTGGTGGCGAAGTTGCCAAATATTTTGTCTCCGGATCTCTGAATAAGGACAATGGTATGCTAAAAGTAGACCCAAGGAATAACTTTAATAATAACATCGATCTGACCAGCTATTCCCTCCGGTCTAATGTTACAATCAACCTGACTAAATCAACGGAGATGATCGTGCGCTTGAGTGGAAACTTTGATGATTATACAGGTCCACTGGACGGGGGAGCAGATATGTATAAGAAAGTGATGCGCTCCAATCCGGTATTGTTTCCACAGTATTATCCGATAGATGCTGCTCATGCTTTTGTAAAACACATCATGTATGGTAACTATGGTGATGGTTCTTACACCAATCCTTATGCAGATCTGACCCGCGGTTATAAGAATTATTCGAGATCGCTGATGTTGGCACAATTAGAAGTTAAGCAAGACTTATCTGCTTTGGCAAAGGGACTTTCTTTTAGAGTTATGATGAATACAAACCGCGCATCTTTCTTTGATGTAAAGCGTTCTTATAATCCCTATCTCTATACGCTTGACGGATACGATCCGATGGCAAACACCTATTTCATCTCGAACATCAACGAAGCTACAGGTACAGAATATCTTGACTATGGTGAGGGCGAAAAGACGCTTAATTCCACTTTTTATATGGAATCGATGTTGAATTATAGCACCAGCTACAAAAAACACGGATTCAGTGGTTTGCTCGTTTATATGATGCAAAACAACATTAATGCGAATGCAGGAGATCTTCAGCAGTCACTTCCATTCAGAAACATTGGCTTGTCGGGAAGGGCTACCTATAATTACGACAGCAGGTATTATCTTGAGTATAACTTTGGCTACAACGGATCGGAAAGATTTGCTGAAAAAAACCGTTTTGGTTTCTTCCCTTCCGTAGGTCTGGCGTGGAGTATTTCCAACGAGAAATTCTTTGAGAAAATTAAACCGACTGTTAATAACCTGAGGTTGAGGGCAACTTATGGCTTTGTTGGGAATGATGCTATAGGAAGGCCCGAAGACAGGTTCTTTTACCTTTCTAACGTGAATATGAACGCTACTGAGAGGGCTGCATTTTTCGGAAATGGCCAGGGGCCATCATTTGGTTTAAATGGTGTAAACATCTCCCGATATGCGAATGCTGATATTACTTGGGAAGAATCAACAAAAACAAACCTGGCACTTGAAGTAGGCTTATTTAACAAACTAAAAATAACAGCAGATTTCTATTCTGAACAGCGTAAAAATATTCTGATGGAACGCTCAGCAATCCCCGTTACTATGGGTTTAACTGCAGCTGTGCGGTCAAATGTAGGTGAAGCTTCGGGAAAGGGAATGGACATTTCGATGGATTATCAGCACTCAGTTAATCAGGACCTATGGTTTTCAGCTACCGGGAATTTTACCTACGCAAAGAGTAAATTTACCGTTTTTGAAGAACCGGTATATGACGAAAAATACCGCAGTGTGATTGGTAAGCCAATTTTCCAGGAATATGGATACATCGCAGAGCGACTATTTGTGGACGATGCAGAAGCCCTGAATTCTCCAAGGCAGAATTTTGGAATCTATGGAGGCGGTGATATTAAATATACTGACGTTAACCGTGATGGGCAGATTACAGAGGCAGACAAAGTGCCGATTGGAAATTCAAAATTACCTGAAATAGTGTACGGTTTTGGTTTTTCGGGAGGGTATAAGAATTTCGACCTTTCTGCTTTTTTCCAGGGATTGGCAAACGAATCGTTTTGGATAGATCCGAATATTACATCACCTTTCAACAATCAAACCCAATTACTGAAGGCATATGCTGATAGTCACTGGTCAGAAGATTCGAGAGATGTCTATGCTCTTTGGCCAAGGCTAAGTCCGAACATTAATGTGAACAACAACCAGATCAGTACCTGGTTCATGCGCGACGGTGCTTTTTTACGCCTGAAGCAGGTTGAACTTGGATATAAAATTCCAGAAAAGCTTCAAAAGCGGCTTCATACCTCCAGTTTCAGGATCTATGTAAATGCCACCAATCTGTTCAATATCAGCAAATTTAATTTGTGGGATGTTGAAATGGGTGGAGATGGTCTTGGTTACCCAATCCAGCGTGTATTTAATGTTGGTTTAAACATATCACTGAAGTAAATCAAACGTATTATGAGAAAATATTTTATACTCGGAACCTGCTTATTGGCCATTTTAGTCGTAGTCAGTTCCTGCAAAAAGTTCTTAGATGTAGTGCCAGATAACGTTGCTACCATTGATAATGCCTTCACGATGCGTTCTCAAGCGATGAAATTTTTATTTACGTGTTATTCCTTTATGCCTAAAAGCGGGC